>JANXZT010000067.1 GCA_025355395.1 Betaproteobacteria bacterium | reverse complement strand
CGAGGCGTGCAATTGATGGCCCGCATGCTGCATGAATCGCTGCAGCGCAGGCGCGGCCGCGACGCCGCAAGATGACACCGATCGATGTCGTCATCCCGGCGTTCAACGCCGCGGACTATCTGGGCGAGGCGGTGGCAAGCGTCGTTGCCCAGCGGTGTGCGGCGCGCCGCATAATCGTCGTCGATGACGGTTCGACCGACGCGACCGCTGACGTCGCGGCGCGCGTGGACACCAGGATCGAGCTGGTGCGCCAAAATAATCGCGGCAGCGGGGCAGCGCGCAACGCGGGCATTGCGCTGTCGGATGCGGCGCTGATTGCCTTTCTCGACGCCGACGATCGATGGGCCGCCGACAAGCTGGCGCGGCAGGCTGCGGCGCTCGACGCCGATCCGGCGCTCGATTTCGTTCTCTGTCTCGTGCGCGCATTCGCCAGTCCCGAATTGCCGGACGCCGAGCGGTCGGCGCTTGAGGCGCAGCAGCCGCGGCCCGTCGAAGGCTGGCTCGCCGGAGCGATGCTGATCCGCCGAGCGTCGTTCGACCGGGTTGGAACGTTCGCCAGTGAGCTTCGCGTCGGCGAGGTAATCGATTGGTTCAGCCGCGCGCGCCGCATCGGCTTGCACTCGTTGGTCCTTCCCGAGGTTCTGCTCGAGCGCCGCCTGCATCTGCATAACACGACGCGGCTCGCGACCGCCGACCGCCGCGGCTACCTGATTGCGGCCAAGCGGCATCTCGAGCGGTTGCGCAAGGCTCGCGAAGGCGAGCGTCGATGATCGGTGGCGGCTGGCGGCCGACGCCGGCACAGGAGGATCTGCTCGAGGCCGCCTGCGGCCACGAGGCGCTGACGCGTGCGGCGTGGCAATCATGGCGTGCGCGGCTCGGGGCGCGCGGTCTGACGGCGATCGACCACGGCAGTTCGAAGATCCTTCCGCTGCTGATGCCGCGCCTGGCGCTCCTTCCGCCCGACGACCCGATGCTGCCCTTGATCCGCGGCTGTTACCGGCGCGCGGTCTATCACAACCGAATGCTTCGCGCACGCGCGGCATCACTGCTGGCGCAGTTCGCTACAGCGGGCATTCCGACGATGGTATCGAAAGGAGGCGTCCTCGGCAGCGTCTATTACCGCGACCTGGGATTGCGGCCGATGAACGACTTCGACGTTCTGGTACCGCGCAACCGGGCAGTCGAGGCCATTCGCCTGCTGCTCGCCGCCGGCTGGTTCAGCACGCAGCCGATGCCCGAGGCCCTGCCGAACGCGTATCACAGCGCATGTTTCCGGTCACCGGATCTTCTCGACTTCGATCTGCATTGGCACTTGCTGCCGGAGGCGTGCTTCGCCGGCGCCGAGGACCCGGCGTGGCAGGCCGCCGAGCCGCTTTCGATCGACGGTGCGACGACGGCTGCACTGTGCGCGACTGATTTGCTCGTCGTGGTCTGCGCGCATGCGGCGCACTGGTCGCCGGTATCGCCGGTGCGCTGGGTCGCCGACGCGCTGGTGATCCTGCGCGGAGGCGCGGATCGGATCGACTGGGCCAGAGTCGCGACCCTGGCGAAGCGTTGGCATGTCGTTCCGCACATGCGCGATACGCTGCACTATCTCGAACATCGCTGGCATGCCGGCGTCCCGCGGCAATTGTTGACCAGTCTGGAGCGCTATCCGGTCGGGCGCATCGATCGCCGGGCGTACGCGTTGCTCGGGCGCATGCCTGGCACGTTGACATACCTGACCCGCCCATGGCTTCGCTATCGCCTGCGCACGCGCAATCGCATGTGGTTCGGTGCGCTGCCCGGGTTCATCGACTACCTGAAAATCACACTGGGCCACACCGCCGCCGGCCCCCTGCCCGGGGAAATCTTTCGCCGCTATCGGCGCTGGCGGATCGACCGAGCCAGGCACCAGCGCTGAGCGAATACCACACCATTGCCGACAGCGACGAGCCGACAGCGCAAAATGCGGAAGCCTCTCGACCACTCGAATCCCAGCGAAGGCGAGAATGGCGAAACCGATCAGCCAGCGTGAATCTGACATCACCGACATTCTGTGTCGCCCACTGGGGTGGTCTCCGAGGCGCCGCCGGTGCGCAGGGGCGTGAGGTCGCTGGCCCAGCGGGCGATCCGCTACGTCACCGACCTCCCGGGTGTCGCGATCGTGATCATGGGCACGACCAGCATCGCGCACCTGGATGAAAATGTCGCCGCGCTAGACTCGCCGCCACTGAGCGATGAGGAGCTCACGTGGCTGCGTGGTGATCGGCAGCGACGTGATGGCTGAGTCGTCGTGGGAACACCAGCAATGAGCGCCAAGGTCATGATGATCGGCCTCGACGCCGGCAGCCTCGATCTCATCGAGGCCTCGCTGTCATCGCTCCCGAACCTGCGACGCGCCATCGAAAGCGGCGTTCGCCGCCGGCTCCGCTCACGGACAACCGAGCTTCTGCCCGCGGCGGCCTGGCCCACGCTGTACACGGGAACGCCGCCTGGCACTCACGGTTTTTACTATCCCATGCAATGGGATCCGAACGCCATGCGCCTGCGCCACGTGCGCGACTGGCTCTATTGCGAGCCCTTCTGGTATGACTTGGAGCGGCGCGGGCGTCGCATCGTTGCTCTCGATGTCCCGATGACGTGGCCGTCGTGCCTACAGCGGGGGCTGGAGGTCACGGACTGGGGAGCGCACGACCATTTGGCCGCGTTGTCTGCCCGACCTGCCCGGCTGGCCGGAGAGATACGACGGCGCTTCGGAAAGCATCCCATCGGACGTGAGATTCCTGTTCAGAAATCTTCCGAGCAGCTGACACGCATGCGCGATGAGCTCGTCGCCGGCGCGCACCGAAAAGGGGAGCTTGCCCGATGGCTGCTCACGCAGCAGGAGTGGGATTTCTTTATCACCGTGTTCGGAGAGACTCACCGCGCCGGACACCTCTTCTGGCCGTCCCTGTCGGGCGAGGGACGGAACCATCCTGCAGGCGCCCTGTTGGATGTTTATCGCGCGGTGGACGACGCCGTCGGTCAGCTCATTGAAGGCGTAAACATGGAGGATACGACGCTGGTCATCTTTTCGGCGCACGGCATGGGACAGAACTCCTCACAGGAGCATTTCACGCGCAAGATCATGGATCGAGTGAATGAGCGCTTCCAAAATATCGAGCACAGCGGGAACACACCTCAGCGTGGACCACGACAACGCAGTCTCATGCGTTTTTTTGCGCGAGCAGCTACCCGCGGGCATGCAGCATGCCGTCGGTCAGGCGGTACCCGACTATATTCAGGAAATCGTCGTCGATCGTGCGATTACAGCAGGGCACGACTGGGCGCATACGCCGGCACTCGCGGTGCTGGCGAGCGTTACCGGTTACATCCGATTCAATATCCGAGGACGCGAAACGCGCGGGATCCTGGAACCCGGCAGCGAAACGTTCGCCCGATATATCGGTTGGATGCGCGAGTGCTTCCAAAGCTTCCGGATGGTCGAGTCCGGACAGCCCCTGGTGAAGGACATCACCTTGACTGCACATAGCTTCCCGGGACAGCGGCAGGGCTACTTGCCTGACGCAGTGATTTCCTGGACAGGAGGCTCCCCCGCGTCACGCATCCACTTGGACCTATTGGGCACGATTGAAGCGGAGGCAGGGACAGGCCGGACTGGCAATCACCATCCGGACGGCTTCTCGATTGTGGTCGAGCGAGGTAGAGCGGCCGTGCCGGGCGACGCGCTCGACCTGAAGCCGATGGTGTTCCAGCGGCTCGGCGGGCCTTTGTGACGCACTGAGCACCGCACGCGCAGCAACCCCGCATTTTCAATATCGGGCGAAGGCAAACTCATAAGTCCGAGCTGCGCCAGACCGATGTGATCGGAGCCGTGATGTGACCAAGCGGTCTCTGCCCAATCAGCTTGGGTACCGACAGGGTGATCCAACTATCGCGATGGCGGACGCGATAGCAGCACGCCCGTGATCGGCCAATGCGACGATCATTTCGCGGTGTCTTGCCGGAAAGATCTGCATCGGCGCTCATACCGCTCAACGTGCTTCCGCTGCGGCATCCTCCACTCGCCGCCGCACCCAATCCGCGGTGGCCGCGAGGCTTCCGAATTCCTCCACCGATCGCGCTTCCACATCGGGGTGACGGCCGCGCATCATGGTGCTCAACGCACGGCCCGGTCCCAGTTCCAGAAAGATGCGACAGCCGCGCTCCACCATGCTGTCCATACACGCGGCCCATTCGACGGTCCGGGCGACCTGCTCCGCGAGCGTCGAAATGGCACGCGTTCGCGTGGTGACGAGGCCCGCATCGATGCCGGCGATGACTGGCCGTTTTGGCGCGGTCATGGACGAATGCTCGAGTGCAGCGCGAAAGCTCTCCACCGCGTCAACGAGCCACGGCGTGTGCGACGCGACGCCGACATTGAGGCGGGTGATCTGCGCCCGGTGACGCGGCAACTCGTCCTGCAACGCCTGCAAGGCGGGCGTCAGGCCGCCAATGACGAAGGCATCTTCATCTACCGCGATCGCGATCGATGCGGCGTGCAATGAGCAAAGCCGCTCCAGGCGCGAGCGCGTAAGCCCGCGTACCGAGATCAAGCCGCCGGGCTGCGCCGCCGCGGCGCGATCCATGCGCTCGGCGCGCTCGCGCGAGAGGGTCGCCAGCGCCGTGGCGTCGAGCGCGCCCGCAAGGCCATAGCACGCGAGCTCGCCCACGCTGTAACCGGCGAAGACTATTGGCGGCGGCAATCGCTCGCGCAGGATGGCCCATATTCCGAGTTGCGCGATGCAGATCAAGGGCTGGGCATTCAGGTTGCGAAACCACGCATCGGGGCTCGTCAGCCACAATGTGATGTCCGCGCCCAATGCCGCCTGCGCTTCGTCCAGGATGTCGCGGCCGAGGCTTTCCTCGCGTACGCGATCGAGCATGTGCGCGTGTTGCGCCCCCTGGCCCGGGCAAAGCACGGCATAGCTCATGGCCAGGCGCACTGCAACGCATGCACGAAGAGCGTCGCTGCCAGGAGGTCGGCGCATCCTCCGGGCGAGAACCTGCGCGCCACGAAGTCCTCGTGAATGCCAACGGCGCGCCTGAGCGCCTGCGGGTGTTCCACGTCGCCGCCGGTGCGAAACGCGCGCGCGGCTCGCTGCACGTGCCGCAGGCCCGCGGTTCCGCCACGGTAGAGCACGTTCGTGTCTTCGACGGCGGCAAGCAACGCAAAGAATGCCGACAGCCGCGCAAGACGCGCGTCGTGACCACACCGCAATGCGCCGCGCAGTGCTGGCAGGCCGATGTCGAACACCGAGGGAAAGGCGGCGCGCGCTTCGGCGCGTGCGCCGCCGGCACCGTAATGCACCCGCACGAGATCGCCATGCGAGGGTGCACCCGCGCGGCCGTCGAGAGGCAATGCCGCGGTCCATGCATCCTTGACGATCGAGCGCAACACCGCATCCGATGGCGCCAGCTCCGACGCGAGCGCGCGCGCCGCCGCTGCGCACAAGAACCCGAGGACGAAGATCGCGCCGCGATGGGTATTGATGCCGCCGGTCGCGCCCAGCATCGCACGCTCAGCGGCGATCCCCAGCGCCTGCAACTCGGCGAGGGTTGCGTCACGCGCACCGGCTTGCGCGATCGCCGCGTAATAGGGGCGGAGAGCGAACAGGCTGCGCACGAAAGTGGCGGCGCTCATGTTGTCGTGCGCGCCGTTGTCATTCAGGCTCACGAGCCCCGGCTTGGGATAGAGGGCAAGCTCCTGCCACAGGCTGCAGATCGCAACGCGGCCGAGGGCGCGCGGCGACCATGGCGGCAGCGCGCGCGGGGTCTCCTGCGCCGACAGCATTGCCTGCAGGCGTTGCGCTTGGATCATGCGGAGAGCCGCGCAAGCAATTCGCCACGCATCATCAACGCGACACGCGCGGTGCTCTTGACCAGCACGCGTTGCGCATCCCGCCCCTGGCTCCATTCCCGCCAAGACACCGCCGCATCACCGGGGAACACAAGCTCGGCGTCGGCGCGGCGGCCGGTGTCGTATTCCCAGCGCGTAAGCAATGCGATCAGCATCGAGACGTGATCGCGCACCGATGGCGCCAACAGGAGATCCGCATCGGAGCCGTCGCGAACATAGGGCAACCCGGTCAACGCCTGCCATGCGAGCGATCCGAAGATCCGCACGTCGATATGAATGCCGTTCGCATCGCGCACGAGACGATGCAAATCGCGCTGCCACGGCCGCGGAAGCGCTGGCATTGCTTCGCCGACGGTCATCGGCGGCGCGATGCGATGGATCGCCGCTCGGGAGATCACCGCTGCGATGCGCCACTCGCCTGGCGCCGGCGGCAACGACAAGCCGACGGCGATCTCATGCTCGGCCACGCGCTCGGTGGCGCCGGGCCGGCGCACGATTACGGGACGATCCGCCGTGATCCATGCATTGAGTGTCGCGACATGTTCGCGCGGCGTCGCGCGCGATGCGCCAGCCAATGCCGCATCGCTGCGCAACCACAGCAGCGTGTGCCGCGTGAGATCGGCAGGCGCAACATCGTCCGCGCAGGCGCGCGGTATCGCGCACGTCATTCGCTCGCGGCCGCGTCGATCACCCGTCGTACGATCGATGCCGCGAGCGCTCGTCCGCCACGCGCCTCTCCGAGCTCACGCCGATGATCATGCGGATCGGCTCTCGCCAGCGCCTGGCCGAGGCGCGCCGCAAGATCGCCTTCCCAGATGGCATCGATCGCCCCCATGCGGACGAAATTCTCGGCACCCGGCGCAAAGACCGGCGAGTCCAGCGCGAGCACCTGCAATCGCTCCAGCGGGATGCGCGTGACGCGCGCCATCGCCGGCAGGTTCATGACGCGGATTTGCGCATCCGGCAACGCCGCGCACAAATCGGCCATCATCGCATTCGGGATGAAGCCGCCCGAGAGCGCCTGATCGTAGACGAGGCCGAGCACGCGATGCCGGTGCGTGCGCGCGATCTCCACGCACTTCGCGAGATGCGCCATGTAGCGGTTGATGCCGAGGAGCTCGTCGCGGCGGCGCAAACGCTGACCCTCGGTATCGATGAGGAAGAGAATCGGCCGGCCCGGATGCTCCCGCACCGTGCGCAATACCTCCGCTGCCATATCGAGGGCGAGCTCCACGCCCACCTCCGTATGATGGGTCGAGCCGATGACGGCGAACACGACATCGCCGCACGGGCCGCTGCCGCGCAGCAGCGAGCCTTCCTCGACGATGTCGTGACCCTGCGGGAAAAGCGCCTTCGCGGCCTGTTGCCACTGCATGTCGTTACGATTCCACCGGGCTGGGTACCGTGCGGTGCACGCCTGCCAGCGCAACGAGCTCGTGCGCGGGCAATACCTGCAGGCGTTCGGCTTCCGGGAATCCCAGCATGCGCCAGATGTCGGCGGCATCCGGCGCGGTTCCGAAACGCTCCAGCCGGCGCTCGAGCATCGCGTGCTCGCGTTCCACTGTCTCGAGCGAGAACCGTTCACCCGCGCGCACCGCCTGCGCGATCGCATCGCGAAACGCTTCCAGGTTGTCTTCAACCAGCGCGTCGCAATCGCCGAGAAGATAGCGATGCTTGCCGCCGGTCGTGCGCCACACCAGCGCGCGATCGCGCGAATCGAATTCCTCCACGCCACGGGCTGTCTCGATCACTTCGGGACCGGACAGCCCGAGGCGTCCTTCTTCCGACATCACGAGATGCGTGCAGCACGCGGCCGCGATGCTCATGCCCCCGAAACAGCCGTACTGTCCACCAATGGCGCCGATCACCGGCATGCCGGCCGCGCGCGCGGCGAGAATCGCGCGAATCACTTCCGAGACGGCGATGAGGCCGGCGTTCGCTTCCTGCAGACGCACCCCGCCCGACTCGAGCAGGAGCACCACGCCGTCCGCGCGGTGACGGATTGCGCGCTCGAGCACTCCCACGAGCTTCGCACCATGCACCTCGCCGACGGCACCACCCATGAAACCGCCCTCCTGGGCACCGATGAGAATGCGCTGGCCCTGCAGGCGCGCGCTGCCGATGATCACGCCGTCGTCGAATGCCACCGGCAGGTCCAGCACCTTGAGATGTGGGCTGACGGTGCGCTCCGTCGGCGGCAGGAGCTCGCGAAACGTGTCCGCATCGACGATGCCTTCGATGCGCTTACGCGCCGTCGCTTCGTAGTAGGTGCGCATCAACGGCGCTCCGTGAACGATTCGATCGCCTGGTGCAGGCGCAGCGAGACGGTGGCCGGGGTCGCGCCGGCATCGTTGATGGAGATGCGCACGTCGCCGACGGGATGGCGCTCGAAGAAATCGCGCAACACGGCTTCCCAGATGGGGCCGAAGCCCTGCGAGGCGGTGTCGATCTCGACGTTGCACGCGCCTTCGGCTGGCATGGGCTCGACCAGGACTTCGAGGTTGCCCGACGCGACGACGCCCACGATCACCGATTTCGCGGCCGGCGGCACCGATGGCACGCCATCGAAATGAAACGAAAGGTGTTCCATCACGCCGATTACCAGTTGCGAAAGCGTTTCGGCGGCTGGTACAGGCCGCCGGAGGCGCGCACCAGGTCCTTGATCGAGCGTGCGGCGAGGAGATCGCGCGTGGCAGCCCTGCGGTCGATGCCGAGATCCTCGGCCCGCCGGATGACGCCCCGCCCGCGAAGCTCCTCGACCATGCGCCGATCGCGGGCGAGCCCGACGGGCGTGAACCCAGCGACGCCGCGGATCGCCTGCTCGCGCTCGCGCTCGTCGCGGCAGAGGAGCAGGTTGGCGATGCCCTCCTCGGTCAGGATGTGCGTGACATCGTCGCCATAGATCATGACCGGCGGGAGCTCCATGTTCGAGGCTTCCGCGAGTTCCCACGCATCCAGTCGTTCGACGAACGCGGGCTCCATGTGCTCGCGAAACGTTTCCACCGTCTGCACACGAGCTTGCGCCCGCGCGGCATCTCGTGCGTTGTGCGCTGCGCTTCGCGGCCGGCCTTGAGCCAGGCGCGCGTCGCGTGCCGCCGTCCGCGCGCATCGGCCCCCATGTTGGGTGCGCCACCGAAGCCCGCGATGCGCCCGAGGGTCGCCGTCGAGCTGTTGCCCTGCAGGTCGATTTGCAGCGTCGAGCCGATGAACATGTCGCAGGCGTAGTGTCCCGCGGTCTGGCAGAACGCGCGGTTGGATCGCATCGAGCCGTCCGGGCCGGTGAAGAAGATGTCCGGCCGCGCGCGAATGTAGTCCTCCATTCCGAGCTCGGATCCGAAGGAATGCACCGACTCGACGAAGCCCGCCTCGATCGCGGGAATGAGCGTGGGATGCGGATTAAGCGCCCAGTGCCGGCAAATCCTGCCCTTGAGCCCAAGCGCCATCGCATACGTCGGCAGCAGGAGCTCGATGGCGGCGGTATCGAAGCCGATGCCATGATTCAGCCGATCGACGTCGTACTCGGCGTAGACGCCGCGGATCGCCATCATCGCCATCAGCACCTGGATTTCGGAGATCTGCGCCGGATCGCGGGTGAAAAGCGGCTCGATGTAGTGCGGGTTGGGACTGCGCACGACGAAGTTCACCCAATCCGCGGGGATGTCAACGCGCGGCAGCTTTTCCAAGAGCTCGTTCACCTGGGCCACCACGATGCCCGACTTGAACGCAGTAGCCTCAACGATGAGCGGCGTGTCCTCGGTGTTCGGCCCGGTGTAGAGATTGCCCTCGCGATCCGCGGCCTGCGCGGCGACTAGCGCCACGTGCGGCGTCAGGTCCACGAAGTAGCGGCTGAAAAGCTCGAGGTACGTGTGAATGGCGCCGATCGCGATGCGCCTGTCGCCGACGAGGCGCGCGAGACGGGCCGCCTGCGGGCCCGAGAACGAAAAATCCAGGCGGCTGGCGATGCCCTGCTCGAAGAGATCGAGGTGCTCCGGCAACGCGACCACCGATTGCACCATGTGCAGGTCGTGCACGCGCGACGCATCGACGCGCGTGAGCGCGCGCGCGAGGAAATCAGCCTGTTTCTGGTTGTTGCCCTCCAGACAGACGCGATCGCCGGGCGCGATGATTTCCTCGAGCAGCGCGACCACGTTTGAGGCATCCGCCACCTTGCCGCGCAGGCCCGCGCCAAGGCGCGCCGTCGCGCGCGCCAGACGCTCCTCACGCGCACGCGTCAGGCGATTCCATCCATGCGGCTCGGCGGGGGCATTCACTTGCCTGGGCCCATCACCATGTCGGGGAAGCCGGTCGCGATGCCAGGGAAGATGCAGATAAGGATGATCGCGACGAACATCAGGCCCACGAACGGCATCACGCCCCAGATCACGTCACGCAGCGGGATGTCCGGCGCGATGTTCTTAATCACGAAAATGTTGAGTCCCACTGGTGGATGGATGAGACCCATCTCCATCACGATAGTCATCAGCACGCCGAACCAGATGAGATCGAAGCCCTCCACGCGCAGCGGCGGCAGGACGATCGGCGCGGTCATCAGGATGATGCTGACCGGTGGCAGGAAGAAGCCGAGGATCACCACCATCAGCAGGATTGCGGCGAGCAGGAACCATTTCGACAGGTGCATCGCGACGATCGCCTGCGCTGCCGACTGGCTGATGGTCAGGTAGCTCATCACGTAGGAAAAGAGGAGCGACATGCCGATGATGAACATCAGCATGGTGGATTCCTTGAGCGTCGCGCCCAGAATCGGCGCCACGTCCTTCGGCCGCCACACGCCGTACACCACCGCGATCAGCGCCAGCGCCAGCACGCCCCCGAGGCCCGCCGTTTCCGAGGGCGTGGCGTAGCCACCGTAGAGCGCGACCATTACCCCAATCAGAAGAATGACGAAGGGGAGCACACGCGGCAGCATCTCCACACGCTCGTGCATGGTGTACCTCTTCTCGTTGAGGTACGCCGAGGCCTGTCCGTGCTCCTCGAAGGCGCGATGGGCGACCGCGAATTCCTTGCGGAAGCGGTACATCGCGTAGACGGCGAAGAGCGCAACGAGCAGGAGCCCGGGGCCGATTCCCGCGAGGAACAGGCGCCCCAGCGAAACTTCAGCGGCGACCGCGTACAGGATCATCGTGATCGACGGCGGCAGGAGAATGCCGAGGGTGCCTCCGGCGGCGATGATCCCGGCCGCGAAGCCCGGCGAGTACCCGCGCTTGCGCATCTCGGGAATGCCCGCGCTGCCGATCGCCGAGCACGTCGCCGGGCTCGACCCCGCCATCGCCGCGAACAACGCACAGGTGAATACGTTGGCGATCCCGAGGCCGCCGGGAATGCGCTGCATCCAGGCGTGCATCGCGAGATAAAGGTCGCGCCCGGCCTCCGAGCGGCCGATCGCCGCGCCCTTGAGGATGAAGAGCGGAATCGAAAGCAACGTGATGCTCGCCATCTCCTCGTACACGTTCTGGGTGACGGTATCAAGCGAGGACGCCGGCATGAACAGCGCCATGAACAGAATCGCGACGAAGCCGAGTGCGAACGAGATCGGCATGCCGGAGAACATGACGACCAGGGTCACGGCGCCGAACAAAAGACCCAGGGTGAGCACGCTCATGCGCGCGGCGCTCTCACGAAATGGCCGATCACCTGCAGGATGAGCTGCAGCACCAGCAGGGTCATACCCGCTGCCATCAGGCCGTAGGGAATGGTGAGCGGCGGGGCGAAGGTCGACGAAGTCGTCATCTTGTCGACCCACGCTTCATGGAACAGCGTCCACGACTTCCAGGCAAAAAAGGCGCAGAACGCGAGTGTCAGAATGTCGACGATCACGATGCGTATGCGATTAACCCTTGGCGGCAGGATGCTGGAGATCGCCTCGATGCCGACGTGCCCGCGCTGCACCTGCACCCATGCGCCGGAGAGGAATACTGCGCCGACGATGCAAAACACCGCCACCTCGTC
>JANXZT010000059.1 GCA_025355395.1 Betaproteobacteria bacterium | reverse complement strand
GACGAGTAGAAGCAGATTTGGACACCGAGGCGTCTTGCAAACGGCGGGGAATCTGCATGTGTCCCCACGTGAACAATATTACGTCCTGTGCCGACGGATGGCCATTTCAATCACGCGAGCCTGAGCGTGGAGGGGTCGGTGGCACGGGTCAAGCGTCGATTTGCGGTGGCAACGGGCTGCTGCGCACGCATGTGGTGGCACTTCCGGGCGGGCGCCGACGCCAAGGTGCACGCGCGCGGGCAGGCTGGCGGCCGCGGGCACGAGCCCGCCCGGGGTCGCACACAGACGAGCGGCGGCGGTCAGCTTTGCGCAAAATCGATCGACTGCAACGGGTCGACTCCGGCCCGTCGCAGTTCTCGAAAGCAGACGCTCACCAAAGTATCGGCACGCTGGAACTGCCACTGGCCGGAGTCCGTTGGACGCGGTCGCTGCATGGATCCGATGCAACATGATCGGACATTGCCGGTCACGTCGAATCCCGATCGGGACACCTGATTTGCAAATTCGGAGCACAGCGCCGAACGATCATTCCCGCCTTCGTGGGAACGACGCGTCCATATTTCCGTTGCGCCGGTACCGCGCGCACGTCACTCCAGCGGCGGTGGTATTGCTCCCGCACGCTCGACGATCAACCCGTACGCCTGCGGTTGGCGGTGCTTGGCGAAATTGAAGGTCGTGTTCTTGTACGACAACGTGAGGTCGAGATCGCAGCGGGCGATCGCGAGTTCGTCGCCTTCGGTCGGGCAGGCGGCCACGATTTCACCTGAAGGTGCCACGATGATCGAGTTGCCGATCTGGCGCACGCCATCTTCGCTCCCGGCCTTGGCCACGCCCACCACCCAGCAACCGTTCTGGTAGGCGCCCGCCTGCATCACGAGCTCGTTGTGAAAGTGCGCGAGATTGTCGTGCTCGGGCGATGGCGGATTGTGTACCGGCGTGTTGTAACCCAGCAGCACCATCTCGACGCCCTGCAGCCCCATCACGCGGTAGGTCTCGGGCCAGCGGCGGTCGTTGCAGATCGCCATGCCGACGATGCCTCCGAACGCACGGAACACTGGGAAGCCCAGGTTGCCGACCTCGAAATAGCGCTTCTCCAGGTTCTGTAACGGACGCCACGGTTCGTGCTCGGCGTGACCGGGCAGATGAACTTTCCGGTACTTGCCGAGGATCCGGCCGGCCTTGTCGACGAGGATTGAGGTGTTGAAGCGGTGCGTGACCCCGCCTTCGATCGTCAGTTCCGCAAAACCGAGGTAGAAGCCTATTCCGAGTTCGCGCGCGCAGTCGAACAGCGGTTGCGTCGCGGCGTTGGGCATCTCGCGCTCGAAACAGGCATCGATGTCGTCCTGCCGGTCGTAGTACCAGTGCGGTAAAAAGGCCGTGAGTGCGCATTCCGGAAAAGACCACCAGGTCGCAGCCGTGGGCTGGAACCACCGCGCACAGTTTCATACTGGAAGCGATAGCCGAGAAGGCTGAACAGGAAGAGCGCCGGGGGGAGTTCCAGGATACGGCCGAGCGGCGGTACGCTGAGATCGTCGCCTCTGGCAAGACAGTGCCGTGGAATGACATGCGTCGCTATCTTGAGCGTCGGCTCACCAGCAACAAGATTGCTCGACCGAAGCCGCGAACGCTTGCGCGCTAGTCATGTCGCGCATCGAGCTCGCACCAGTGGTCGGGGATGATCTCGATCGAATCTTGGAACATCTCTTTCAGCATCACGGGGCGGACGCGCCATCGCGTATCGAAGACATCATGAGGGCAATCGATGTGCTGGAACGCAATCCGCTGATCGGTCAGCCCGCCCGAGCGGACCTTAGAGAACTTGTGATCGGGCGCCGTGCACGCGGTTATGTCGCGCTGTATCGATACGTTGCAGGACTTGATACGGTGTTTGTGCTCGTCATCCGCGGTCAGAAGGAGGCGGGTTACACAAGAACGTAGGCTTGAGAGGAAAGGCGACGACCGGGTCGAATGACGCTCATCGGCCAAAAGGAGACGGTCGCAGGTCCCGCTCGATAGCGGCCACTCGTCGGCGGTTCCGGTCGGAGCGGCCTTGCGCGGACTACTGCGTAGACAAATCACCGCCCTCCATTCGATCACATCGTCGACGCGTAATCGTATTGTTCAGTTTCTTGGGGCCACTTCTGCCCTGCTATTGAAGGAGGCGTGGAAGAAATTTTCAAGAACAGTTTGAACCCGGAATAAGCCCCCGATAAACTCTTCGGCCCAATGGGCTCCTTTCTAATGGACAGGGAATAACGATGTCAGACGACGATCTGAAGGCGGATCTGGAGCGGCTGCGTAACGAAAACGCTGCGCTCAAAAAGGGGGCTGCCACCGGCGTTACCATGAAAGTCAGCGAGAAGGGCGCGCTCTCGATCTACGGGATGGGGCGTTTTCCGGTGACGCTTTACAAGGAGCAGTGGCTCAAGCTCCTGGGGATATCCGATGACATCCGGGCGTTCATTGCGGCGAACGAGGGGCAGTTGAAGACGAAGGAGTGAGTGCACTGAGTGAGCCCAACATGACCGGCGCCTAAAGGCCGCCAAGCCAAGCCGCAGTAACTCGCTTCGCCCTCGCGCGGCCGCTGGCGCCGCCCCCCCCGCGCATAATCTCCACGGCCGATTACGTCAATAACGGTCACCCAGCAGCGGAGTGCAGCCCCGTGGGAGGCGTAGTATGGGGTGGACTTTCATTCGTCGACGAGGTGATTCAGCGATGGACCGGCGGGCGTTCATTGCGGGAGGAGTTGCTCTGCTCGCCGGGCCGCTCGCCGCCGAGGCCCAGCAGGCGGCCAAGATCGCCCGAATAGGCTACCTGGCGACCAACCGGGCCGCTAATCCCCACCTGCCGGAGGCCTTCCGTCAAGGACTGCGTGACCTCGGTTACGTCGAGGGCCGCAACGTCGTGATCGAATACCGAGATGCCGAGGGGAAGCTCGAGCGCCTCCCCGCTCTTGCGGCCGAACTGGTTGCGCTCAATGTTGATGTCATCTTGGCCCCAGGCACCCCCCAAGCCCTCGCCGCCAAGCAAGCGACCAAGACCCTCCCCATTGTCTTCGCTATTGCTGCCGATCCGATTACGGACGGGCTCGTCACCAGCCTTGGGCGGCCGGGCGGCAATGCCACGGGGTTGTCCTTCCTCGCCCCGGAGCTAGTCGGCAAGCGTCTGGAACAGCTCAAGCAGGCCATTCCGGGGGTCAGTCGGGTTGCTGTCCTCTGGCAGCCAGGTGCCGCCCCCGAACGCACGGAAAAGAACATCCTGAAGGGAGCAGAAGTCGCGGCACGGGCGCTGGGGGTGCGGCTTCAATTCGTTGAGGCGCGAGTTCCGGCGGATTTCGACAGGGCCTTCTCGGACATGACCGGGGCGCGCGCGGGTGCTCTGACGGTGTTGCCAAGCACCATGTTGCTCATCGAGCAAAGAAGCCTCGTGGACCTGGCGGCAGAGAACCGGCTGCCGGCAGTGTACCCACAGACGGAGTATGTCGATGTCGGGGGTCTTATGGCCTATGGACCGAACGTTGCTGATTTGTTTCGGCGCGCCGCTACCTACGTGGATAAGATTCTCAGAGGCGCCAAGCCCGGCGACCTGCCCGTCGAGCAGCCGACGAAGTTTGATCTGGTGATCAACCTCAAGACTGCGAAGGCGCTCGGGATCACGGTCCCGCAGTCACTGCTGCTGCGCGCGGAGGTGATTCAGTAGTCTGTCGGCGTGTGACAGCTCGTTGTCGTTCAGCGAAGTCTGCGAACGTCCGCTTCTCTTGCGCGCGACCGGCAGCAACGGGTCGAACTGCGACCGTCGACGATCAAACCGCTCGCGCTCAGACTTGAAGGTCGCTGACCGGC
>JANXZT010000021.1 GCA_025355395.1 Betaproteobacteria bacterium | reverse complement strand
GATGAAGCCGCGCGCGGCATCGGTGTGGATGAGCTGTACGCGAACGTGATCGCCGACATCGAGACCTTCGAATCCACGCACGACTCTTCCTTCCACCGTGGGCCCGGAGATGCGAACCCACGTCCCCTTCTCCGATGCACCTGTCACGATGGCGTCGAACCGCGCACCGATTCGCGATGCGAGGAGCAGCGCCGCGGCTGATTTGCGCACCTGTCGTTCCACTTTGGCGGCGTTGTCCTCCTGCTCGGTGCAATGAGTGGCGAGTCCCATCAACTCGTCATGGGTGTACGGCGGCGGAAGCCCCGCCAGCGCCGCCTTTAACAGACGCTGCGCGATGAGGTCGGGAAAACGCCGGTTCGGCGCGGTCGAATGGGTGTAATCATTCACTGCTAAACCGAAGTGTCCTTGAGCAGGCTCGCCTGGCAGCTCGAGCATGTATTCACCGGAGCCCAGCAACTTGACGATGGAAAGCGAGAGGTCGGGGAACCGCGCCGGATCGGTCTTGCGGCGCTGCGTGAGGAATGCATCGAGTGCAGCAGCGCTTGGCGTCGGCGGCAGGCGCTCGCCCAAGCCAGCGGCGAGATCGACGATTCGCTGCCAGCGTTGCGGCGAACGCAGGACTCGACGCAGCGAGGGAAAGCCCTTGTGATCGAGATACTTCGCGGTCACCCCATTGGCCGCGATCATGAAATCCTCGATCAACTCCTTGGCCCTGTTCTTTGCGTCCGGCTGAAGGTCGGAGAGCACGCCATCTTCGAAAACCGGACGGACCTCGAGAGTCTCGAGACTCAGGGCGCCGTGCTCATGCCGCAGCTGTTTGAGCGCTTGCGCGACCCGATCCTGCGTGCGGAGTTGATCGCCCAGTCCCGGCACCGCGGCGAGGCTTGGCGGCGCCGGTGCCGTGCCGTCGAGCCACGCGGCCACCGCGTTGTAGGCAAGCTTGGCGCGGTTCCTGACCTGCGCACGATACACATCGGAGCCGGTCACTGCGCCGTTTGCGTCGACGGTCATCTCGATGACGACCGCCAGGCGCTCCTCGCCCGCGCTGAGGGAGGTAAGGTCGGTCGAGAGCTTCTCGGGAAGCATCGGGAAGACCCCGGCGGCGGTGTAGACCGACGTCGTGTTGGTGCTCGCGTGGCCGTCGATTGCGGAGCCGACCTTGACTGTGGCGTCGACGTCGGCGATGGCGACAAGGATCTTCACCGCACCGCCGGCTTGCGCCTGCGCCACGCTTAGCTGGTCGAGATCGCGCGAATCGTCATTGTCGATCGAGGCCCAGAGCAGGCTGCGAAGATCACGGATTGCGGGGCTTGTCTCGCTGGCGGCCCGGGTGATTGCGTTGGTCTCCTCCCGTACCGCGGAAGAAAAGTCGGGCAACAGGCCGCGCTGCAGCATGACCTTCCGTGCGATGGCCTTGAGCGGGTCTTGGCCGGTTTTGGCAAATGGCTTCATACGGCGATGATACGACCATTCGTCCTACAGGCGTTTCAGACCGTTTCCTATCCCGGTGGCCCTTGAAATCCGTCATCGTGCGTTTTGATGATTACGGAAATATGCGCGACACGTGCCACACCCAGCAGTACTTTTCCTAATTTGGAGCCAGATATGAACGCATGGATAGCATCGTTGGCCGCGGTCTGCGCAATCTCACTTGCCGGTTGCAACACGATCGCGGGCGCCGGCAAGGACATCGAGCGCGGTGGTGAAAAGGTGCAGGATGCAGCACAAAAAGTACGGAGCGATTGGCGCAACGCCAGGGACCGGAATGAGCGCGAATATGAGACGGCGCGGGCGAACTGTGGGACAGGCAGCGAGGCGCAGCGCGATGCTTGCCGCGACCGGACACGCGCTGACTACACCGCCCGCATGAACGAGTCTCGGGCAGCCTATCGGCGAAACGAGATGCGCAGCGAGTCGGAAGAAGATCGCCGGGAAGAGGCGTACGAAGCGGCGCGCGAGAAATGCAACGCATTTAGAGGCGCCGAGGAGGATCGCTGCGTTGCCGCTGCGCGAAGCCAATATCGCCGCTGAGCGACGCGAAGGGGACGCATGATCTCCAGCGGCGTGGACTCCGTTCATGCCGAAGTGGGCGGCTTACGTCCATTCAATTGCCGGCGAGATTCACGAGTGGGCCGCATGCTTGAAGTACGCATGCCCTCGCTCATCTCGATCCGATCGGCAGCCGCGTTGGTCTGACGTGCTGCGATGAGTTGTGAGCGAGCGCTCGTTTGCCGCTTTGGCGCGGGCTGGCTTCACGGTCATTGAACATGAATGACAATCGTAGCCACCCAGCAGGGGGCTCAAGGTCAACGCGCGAATCGGGCTGCCCAAAGCTTGGTCGCTGAGCGTCCGCTATCCCCAGCGCGTCATCGACCTCGATCCCAAGGTATTGGATCGTGCTCTCCAGTTGGGTGTGGCCCATCCGGCTACGTGTGAACGTGTGACACTGGCCAAGCGGTGTTGGCCATGTAAATCAGTTCGAGCCGGTTTCGCCCTACAATCGCCTGCTCAAGGAGGTGTTTGCGCGCCCGGCGAACGCTGCATCCAGGGCTGTCGGGCGTCCCATTTCAAAAAATCGGCGGCCTCGCATGATTGCTGCCGCGATAAGCTCCAGTTCCGTCGAATCGCGGGAGCAGTCGACCCGGCATCAAGACTGGGAGGGGGCGCGCATACGCAACGCGGACGTTTGCGCGAGACGACTTCGAGCCTGACAACTACGGCCAGCGCGCATTGACAGGGGAAATGATGGTCCACGTAGCAAGCGTAAGGGTCTGGTGGACTTCCCACGAACGAAGGGCGCTGGGCGGTGCGGTGATCGTCATGGCGTCCGCGGGTTGGCTGACGTACGAATTCTTCCGCTTCTTTCAACAACCGAGTTGGATTGGTTCCCGTCCAATCCATCCGGGCGCCATTG
>JANXZT010000017.1 GCA_025355395.1 Betaproteobacteria bacterium | reverse complement strand
CGTGCCGAGGTCCATGCCACGGCACGCACTTCGTCGACCTCGCCGACCTCCTCGGCGTCCGTTCGTGCTGCGTCGCTCGCTGCTTCCTTCAGTTCATCCGCGTTTGCCATGCGAGCCAGCGTAGCCACGTTGTGCGCCTAGATCACATGCCGCGCCGCGCGATGTGCATTCAAAACCAGCCACCACCGGACTCCTCTACCGTCCGGAACGTCCGGGCGGAAAGGGTTGCGAAATGCAGCGGCTGGAGCCAGAATCCCCGAAGACCCCTTAGCAAGGTTTCCGTTGAGGCTGACTCCAGCGCTGCTGGATGAGGCACTTCGGGCGGGCGAGGCCCTAGAGGTGAAAGCTTCTGGGGCCTTCCCCGTTTTGTCGCCTGGATCTCCTGGCTGATCGCGCCCGCCGCGTTACGTGGCGTGGCCCAAAACTCGACCGTTATTTGGCAACGTTGACTTTCCGAAATGTCGGTCGATAGGACGGGTTGATGGTGTACGTGCCATCCGGGTGTTTGGTGAATCGCCCCGACGCCGCCATCTTGTAGACGGCCGAGTAGATTGACGTCTTCTGCGCGTTTTCGCTGAGTTGTAGAACGTGCGTCACGATGCCCGCGATATCGAGCCCATTCGGGGACTCTGCAACAACGCGCCGAGCGAGCGCGGTCTCCCTGGCGTGGTTTAGGTCCTCCGGCGCCGCAGCAACTTCGCGCGCGGCGCCGTTGGTCGGTGGCGCGCCCGCGAACCACCGACCTTCGCCGTCTGAATGGGCCTCGCCTCGTTCCTTGAGGTAACTAAGGACGGCGCGCGCCTTGCCCACGTCCGATCGTTTCAGCCCCCCCCCGCGAGCGTAAAGCGCACGGGTCACCTGCATGGTGAGCACGCCGCCACGAGACGCCTTGAGCATGGTAAGCGCACGCTCGTGCAACCGCGAGTCTGCCTCGCCCACCGCTGGCGCAACCTCGATGCTCGTGGTTGACGGTGCCCGCGGCGCAAAGGTCGGTGCCGTCTTCTGCGCGGGCCTGGCCTCCTCGTTCGATCCCGTCTCGTAACGGCTGGCTAGACGACCAAGGATCGTCAGCTGCTCGTCACGAGAAAGAAGATCGAACGTCGACAGCAGGCCCGAGAAGCGCTCCTCACGCTCCTTCTCGCGCTTCTGCGCCAGAAGCACCTCGTCAAATACGCTCATACATCGCACTGTAGCCGTACCGTAGAAGTCCGCCATCAAATTCTACGCTCCGCCTAGTACGCGCGCCTAGTCCGGCCCCCAACTCGGTCCTGACGAGCTAGCGGGGCGACTCGCCGGCCAAATCGGCGCCGCTAGCGAGCGCTCACAACGGGCCAACGCAGCTGCGGACTTTATGGGCAGCGCGCCGACTTCTTGGGCACGCATCACTTGTTAGGCAAAGCCATGCGCGCCGCAGGATTTCGCGGACCGCCTCACGCACACGCTCATTCGTCGCGTCGTCAAAGCTCTTCTTCCCACCGCTTTTTTTCGCCACAACCGCGACCATAGTCGGGCCTCCTATGCGCATTCCAATAGATGCGTGTGCCGATAGGGCTTGACCTTCGTGCTGTATGCGCATACCGTTAGTGAATGCGAACGAAGAAGTCGGCGAAAGAGCGGGCTCACACCGAGGGGCGCAGGCTTCTGATCGCGTGGCTCGAGGAAGCCGGGAACTCGCAATCGCGGCTCGCTGAGCTACTCGGCATCCAACAAAGCTCGGTCTTCCTCTGGAAAGAGGGTCGCGCGCGGCCCGAAGCGCACCATCGCACCGCGATCGCGAATGTCGCCGGCATTCCGCAGGACGCGTGGCTGACAACGGAAGAGCGCGACCTAGTCGGGCGGACTTCGGCGAATGACGCCTCGAAAGACGGCAAGGCCGACATCGCCAAGCCGGCCGGCCGCACCGGAACGGGGGGCTGACGGCTATGCGTACGATCTACGCTCTCTCCGATCCGCGCACGCTCTGGGTCCGCTACGTCGGCGTGACTAGCGCCGGCGATCGCGCCGTCGAGTCGCGCATCACGCAGCACGTCGCCGAGGCGCGCAGCGACTCCGCTGGGTCGACAGCAAAGAGCGCATGGCTCCGCGATCTGCTTGTGCAGGGCCTGCGCCCGGTCGGGACGGTGCTCGAGGTCATCGGTGGCGGGGTAGCCGAAGCCTCTTTCGCAGAGCGTAAGTGGATCGCGGCGCTCCTCGCTGCCGGCGCAGCGCTCGTGAACGCGACGAGCGGCGGGCTCGGTGAGGCGCGCGCCCCGGTCGCTGTTGTCTCGGACCGCAGCGGCACGATCGAGCGCCTGCGCAGTGCGCGTATGGCGAAGGGCCTCTCGGCGCGCCGCCTCTCGCTGCTCGCGGGGCTCACGCCAAGCCACGTTGCAACGATCGAGGCGCGCACCGGCTCGAGCCCGGAGGCGCGGACGCTTGCGGCAATCGCCAAGGTACTCGGCGTCTCGGTGGATTGGCTCGTCACCGGCGCCGGTGACGAGGTCTTGGCGAAGTTGGCCGGCCTCGCCTCCTAGTGGCGGTTTGCTGGCCCCCTTGGGCCGGCGCTCACGGTTTCGTCGTCTGATTCGCACTGGGGAAGGGGTCGAGGTCATCATGAG
>JANXZT010000497.1 GCA_025355395.1 Betaproteobacteria bacterium | reverse complement strand
CTCCCGAGCGGGCCCGAGGTCATTCTCAAGCCTGCCCATCCAGGGTACATCCTGTTCACGATTCTGCTGGCGCTCGCGGGCAATCTGTTGCCGCTTACCGGCACGGCGCTCTTGCTGCGTCCGGATTTTCTCGCACTGGTGCTGCTCTACTGGTGCATCCAGGAACCGCGCTTCGTCGGCGTCGGCACCGCATGGCTCGTGGGGCTCCTCATGGATGTCGCGGATGCCACCGTGTTCGGGCAGCACGCCCTCGCCTATGCGGTGCTGGCCTACGCGGCCGATTACTTTCGACGCCGGGTGCTTCGCTTTCCGTTGTGGCAGCAGGCCGCACAAGTGGTGATGCTGCTCCTGCTCTGCGCCGGCCTGGTCGCGCTGGTGCGAGTGGTCGGCGGCGCATCATTGCCGCGCTGGACCTACGTGGCGCCTCCCTTCATCGCGGCGTTCCTGTGGCCGATGCTGTCGGTGCTCCTCCAGGCGCCGCAGTGGCCGCGGCGTTCGGATTCCGAGTTCTGACGAGGCGTCGGATGGCGACCGTGGAGGCTTCGTGGATTGGCTGAATTCGCACGCACGCGGTTGGCGGCGCAGCGGAAATGCGATGAGCGCCTTCGGCTCGCGCGAATTGCGCAATCCGGATCGCGAGGTCTTTTTTTTCCGCCGGCGGCTTTCGGTTGCGGCGGTGCTGATCTTCGCGGCCTTCGGCGGTCTTCTCACGCGCTTCTTTTATCTGCAGGTCACGCAGCACAAGCACTACGAGACCCTGGCGGAAACCAATCGCATCGCGATCGTACCGATCGTGCCCAATCGCGGGGTTATCACCGATCGCAATGGTGTCGTGCTGGCCGAAAGCTATTCGGCCTATACCCTCGAGATTCAGCCGGCACGCGTACGTAACCTCGACGAAACCATCGACGCGCTCGGGCAGGTCGTCGAGGTGCAGCCGCGGGATCGCAAGCGATTCAGGAAGCTGCTCGAAGAATCCAAGAACTTCGAGAGCCTGCCGCTGCGCACGCGCCTCTCCGACGAGGAAGTGGCGCGCTTCGCGGTCAATCGCTATCGCTTTCCGGGGGTGGAGATCAAGGCGCGGCTATTCCGTCAATATCCGTTCGCGGAAATGGCGTCGCATGTCATCGGGTACATCGGGCGCATCAACGATCGCGATGTCTCGCGGATCGAGGACTGGGACGAGACCACCAATTACAAGGGCTCGGACTACATCGGCAAGGTCGGTGTCGAGCTTTCGTACGAGCGCGAGCTCCACGGCACGACCGGTGTCGAGGAAGTGGAGGTGGACGCCGGCGGCCGCGCAGTGCGCACGTTGTCGCGAGCCCCGCCGATGTCGGGCAACGATCTGCGGTTGTCGCTCGACATCAAGTTGCAGGAGGTTGCGGAGGAAGCCTTCGGCGATCGCCGCGGAGCGCTGGTGGCGATCGATCCCGCCAATGGCGACGTCCTTGCTTTCGTATCGAAGCCCGGCTTCGATCCGAACCTCTTTGTCGACGGCATCGATCCCGCGAACTGGGAAATCCTTAACGAATCGCCCGACAAGCCGCTCCTCAACCGGCCATTGCGCGGCGCCTATCCGCCGGGCTCGACGATCAAGCCCTTCCTGGCGCTGGGCGCACTGACTTCCGGCAAGCGCACGCCCAGCCAGGCGATCCACGATCCCGGGTTTTTCCAGATCGCCGGACAGGCCCACCGCTTTCGCGATGACAAGCCCGGCGGCCACGGCACCGTGGACATGTACAAGTCGATCGTCGTGTCGTGCGATACGTACTACTACATGCTTGCCAACGACACCGACATCGACGAGAACGCGCGCTTCCTTTCGCAATTCGGCTTCGGCCAACGCACCGGAATCGACATCGAAGGAGAGCTGACCGGCGTGCTGCCTTCGCGGGCGTGGAAGCGCAATCGGTTTTCGGCCGCGCAATATCGGGAGGAGCACCGCAAGTGGTATCTCGGCGACAGCATCTCGGCTGGCATCGGCCAGGGCTACAACGCGTTCACGCCGATCCAGCTCGCGCATGCGATCGCCACCATCGCCAACAACGGCGTCTCCTTCCGGCCGCATCTTGTCAAGACCATCCGCAATGCCGGGACCGGCGCGGTCACCGAGGTGGTGCGCGAGCCCGAGCGGACCATCGGCTTGCGTCCCGAGCACCTTGCGCTGATCAGGAACGCGCTGGTCGGCGTCAACAAGGAGGGCACGGGCGCCACCGCGTTTCGCAACACGGCCTATGTCAGCGCCGGCAAGACCGGCACCGCGCAGTTGTTCTCGTTGAAGGGCGAGAAATATTCGGCCTCACGCGTCGACGAGCGGTTGCGCGACCACGCCTGGTTCATCGCCTATGCGCCCGCGGACAAGCCAAGAATCGCGCTGGCGGTGCTGGTCGAAAACGGCGGCTTTGGCGCCCAGGCTGCGGCGCCCGTCGCGCGGCAGGTCATGGATTATTACCTGACCGGAGACCAGAAGAAGCCGGCGACGCCGGCGCCGGCGGCCGCTCCTGCCGACAGCGAAGACGAGAGCGATTGATGGGGCACGTCCTGGCGCAAATATGGGAAGTGCTCACGCGGCGCATCGACGGCTTCTTGTTCGCGATCGCGCTTTCCATTGTCGGTGTCGGACTCATCACGCTCTTTTCGGCCACCGACCAAAATGTGGCGCGCGTATCGAGTCAACTCGGCAGCCTGGGCTTTGCGCTGGTCCTCATGTGGCTGGTGGCCAATGTTCCGCCGCAATCACTGGCGCGGGTGGCGGTACCCCTCTACGTTGTCGCGGTCGCCATGCTGATTGCGGTCGCCATGTTTGGCACGGTGGTCAATGGTTCGCGCCGGTGGTTGAACCTGGGCGTGGCGCGGTTTCAGCCGTCCGAGCTCATGAAGGTAGCGCTGCCGCTCATGCTCGCCTGGTATTTTCAGAAGTTCGAAGGTCGCATCCGCTGGAAGGACTTCGTTCTGACCGCGATATTGATCGCGGTGCCGGTATATCTCATCAAGCGCCAGCCCGACCTGGGCACCGCGCTCCTCATTGGCGCCGCCGGCTTTTATATTCTTTATCTCGCCGGACTGTCGTGGAAGATCATCCTCGGGCTGGTGATCGTCGCCGGCGCGGCGGCGCCGCTGGTGCTGCAACACCTGCACGGCTATCAGCGCGAGCGGATCCTGACCTTTCTCGACCCATCGCGCGATCCGCTCGGTGCGGGGTATCACGCGACACAGGCATCGATCGCGCTGGGCTCCGGCGGAGTCATCGGCAAGGGATGGCTGAACGGTACTCAGACCCACCTCGATTTTCTGCCGGAGAAACACACCGACTTCATTTTTGCCGTCTTCGGCGAGGAGTTCGGGTTAATCGGCGCCGCGCTGCTGCTATTGCTGTACCTGCTGCTCATCGGCCGCGGCATGGTCATCGCCGCGAATGCGTCCACGCTGTTCGCGCGCTTGGTCGCCGGTGCGGTCACGCTCATGTTCTTCACCTACGCCTTTGTCAACATGGGCATGGTGAGCGGCCTCCTGCCGGTGGTCGGCGTGCCGCTGCCACTCGTATCGTTCGGGGGAACGGCGCTCGTTTCGCTTTTCATTGGCCTTGGGATTCTCATGAGCGTGCAATCGCATCGCAAGCTCATGAATACTTGAGGAGCCGCTGAACAACTCCCATTGGCGAGGGTGATCCGGCAACGCGCTTCGACACCGGCGAGAGGACGCTTCATTTCGGTGGTAGGACAGCCGCCCCCGCGTCCCCGTCACCCGAACCGGGTAACTCGTACGTCAGTTGGCCGTTCACGATCCGCGCGGGTGAGGTCATCGGATGGGTCACGCTTTTGCCGGGCCCGAGAATGTGCACCACCGGGACGCCGAGGACGGTGAGCGCATCCGCAATCAGGGATCGATGGCAGCGCCACCACAGGCTTTCGGAGCACATCATCGCCGTATGCAAGCCGCACGCCATGTTGACGAGTGTCATCAGGCTTTCGGCGAATTCCTCGGTGGCCAAGTGGTCGGCATAACCGCGAAACGACACGTTGCGCCAGGCGGTATTTTTGGTGTCGGGAAGGGGTCGGCGGCGTCCGCCGAGGCCGGGAAACCATTGGTACCCGATGCCGCGACGCGCAAGCGCATCTTCCAATGCGGGATGGGTATATTGCGGCAGCCGGCGCGACCCCGGGAAGCGGCGGACATCGGCGATCCCCTCCACGTCGAAGGCACGGAGGATCTGCACCAGCTCTTCCATCGAGCGCGTTGAATGGCCGACCGTCCAGACGATGGTGTGCATGATGATTCCCCGGCAATGATAAATTCGCGACACCTCATGAACCCAAAACGCACCGCGGCGCTCGTTGTCGCGCTATCGATGCTCGTGGCCTGCTCGAGCCAGCCACCGCGGGAGAGCGCGCCGCCACGCGCCTCTTCCTTCGTCCCCAAGGCCGGTTATTACCAGGATGACGGCCCCGCTGATGTGGCGCCTGCGGATCTCGATGGCATTCCCGATGCGATGCCGCGCCGCGAAGCGCTTCATCGCTTCGCCAACAGGCCGTACACGGTGTTCGGACGCGAGTACGTTCCGGCGACGAGCTTGCGCCCGTATCACGAAAAGGGCATCGCCTCCTGGTACGGCCGCAAGTTCCACGGGCAAAAGACCGCCAACGGCGAGACCTACGACATGTTCGCCATGACGGCGGCGCATCCCACGTTGCCGCTGCCTTCCTTTGCGCGCGTCACCAATCCGGCGACCGGCAAGACGGTGATCGTGCGGGTCAACGACCGCGGGCCATTCCTGCACGATCGGGTGATCGATCTGTCCTATGCCGCGGCACATCGCCTTGGCGTCGCGCAAAAGGGGAGCGGCGAGGTCGAGGTCGAAGCGATTCTCCTTAACGATGTGTTGGCGAGCGCCGCGCCTGCATTACCGCCGGTCACCAATGAGGCCGCACGGCCTGCCGCGAGCGCGTCGGCTTCGCGGACGGCAAATGCGAACCCTGCGCCGCCAGACTCCGTGGCCACAAGCGCGCTCCCGCCCGCGCCTTCGATCGTGGGCACCGCGATCGGCGCGGCAGTGAGCGTGCCCGGCGAGACGGTGCCAGTCACGAGCAGCGCGGCTGGGTTCGTGGTGCAACTGGGTGCTTTCGCAAGCTATCCCAATGCCCAATCGTTCATCGCGCGACTCGCGAACCAATTGCCGGCGGCCGGAGTCGAAGCGCAGGTCAGGCAGGTGAATGGACTGTTTCGCGTTTTCGTGGGTCCGTACGCGGCCCGCGAGGAGGCGAGACGGGTCGCCGCGCGCCTGCGCGCTGAGCTGGGCCTGCCATCCACCGTTGCCGTGCATTGACCTAAACGCCTGCGATCAACTTCCATCGTTCGATATAATCAATCCGGCCGCGTTCCCAACACTTGGCCTGGCGCTCTCCCACAGGCCCTCGGCTGCCCGCGGCCGCCAATGGTTCCGGCGCCCATGCGCAGCCATGAATGCCGGCCTATTCCTTCCAAGGTTTTATTCGTGCCACGATTTTTACGCTTGTTGATTCCGCTTGTCCTGCTGGCCTTCGCGCCGCTTGCCGTGCGCGCGCAGCTCACCATCGAGATCGTGGGCGGTGCCGGCACCACGGTGCCCATTTCCATCGTGGGCTTCGAGAATGAATCGAGCTGGCCGCTGGGCATCACCGGCATCGTGGGTGCCGACCTCTCACGCAGCGGATTGTTCCGGCTGATCGATCCGTCGGGCATCGTGCCCCGACCCGCGCGGGCTGAAGATGTCCGCCTCGGTGATTTCCGCGCGCGGGGCGCCGATGCGGTGGTGGTGGGCAGCATGACGTCGCTCGCCGATGGGCGCGTCGATGTGCGTTTCGTGCTCATGGATGCGGTCAAGCAGGTGCAACTCGCCGGCATGAGCTACGCCGTGACACCGCAGCAGTTCCGCGCCACGGCGCATAAAATTGCCGATGTTATCTACGAAAAACTTACCGGTGACCCTGGTGTATTCAGCACGCGCATCGCATACATCGCGAAGCAGGGTTCGCGTTATCAGCTGCACGTGGCCGACGCCGATGGTGTCAACGCCCAAACGATCGTGACGTCGAACGAGCCGTTGCTCTCCCCCGCCTGGTCGCCCGACGGCACGCGGATTGCGTACGTGTCGCTGGAAAATCGCAAGCCCGTCATTTACATTCAGTCGCTGAATACCGGGCAGCGGCAGGTGCTGGCCAACTTCAAGGGCAGCAACAGCGCACCGGCGTGGGCTCCCGACGGGCGCCGACTGGCAGTCACGCTGACCAAGGACGGCGGCTCACAATTGTTCTTGATCAATGCCGATGGCAGCGGTGCTGCGCGCCTGATGAGCTCCCCCAGCATTGATACGGAAGCGAGCTTCGCGCGCGACGGACAAAGCCTCTTGTTTACGTCGGATCGCGGCGGAACGCCGCAAATCTATCGGCTGACGATCGCGACCGGAGCGGTGGAACGGCTCACATTCGACGGCAGTTACAACGTTTCGCCGCGCGCGTCGCCGGATGGCAAAGGCTTCGTGTTTGTGCGGCGCGATGGTGCGCGGTTCCAGCTCGCGATTCAGGATTTTGCGACCCGACAGGTGCAGATCCTGACACCCGGACCGCTCGATGAAAGCCCCAGCATGTCGCCGAACGCGAGGATGGTTCTCTACGCGGCCGAGCAGGGGGGGCGTGGTATATTGGCCGCGGTGTCTTCCGACGGTCGTGTCAAGCAACGGCTCGTAGCACCCGCAACCGACGTGCGCGAGCCCGCCTGGGGTCCGCTCCAGCACTGAGCGCTCGAGTGGGCGCATCACCATCGTCGTCAAGGAGGCATCATGCGCAAGTGGATTTCCGGAGCGTTTTTTATCGCGCTCCTAGCCGGCTGTTCAAGCAACCCGCAGCAGTCAGCACCCGTCGAAGAGCGTGTTCCGTCGACAGCGACAACGCCCGGCAGCAATGCCGGGGCCGTTACCGGCGGCACCACCGCACCGGGTGTAGGCGGTACGACCACCGGCAGCGCGGGCAGCACCAATCCGCTGCGTGACCCCAGCAATATCCTGTCCAAGCGCTCGGTGCTCTTCGAATACGACAGCTTTACGGTCCCTGACCAGTATCGCGGCATCGTCGAAGCGCATGCGCGATACCTCCAAGGCAACCGCAACACGCGCATCACTATCCAAGGCAACGCCGACAAGCGCGGCAGTCGCGAATACAACATCGCGCTGGGTCAGAAGCGGGCCGACGCGGTACGTCAGCTGATGCGCGTGCTGGGTGTGGGCGATGCGCAGATCGAGACCGTAAGCTTCGGCAAAGAGAAGCCGCGTAATCCCGGCCATGACGAAGCCGCGTGGGCCGAGAACCGGCGCGCCGATATCGTCTATTCCGGCGAGTGATTATTCACGCTTTTCGACGCCAGCTCGCGCGCATCGGTGAGGCCGGGCTCATCGCGCTCATTGCCCTCATGGCGGCGGCGCCGGCGCACGCGGCGCTTTTCGACGATACGGAGGCGCGCCAGCGCATCGAGGCCACTAATGTGCGCCTCGACCAGACTCGGCGTCAGATCGAGGAGCGCATTGCCGCGCTCGAGCAGCAGATCAAGAGCCAGGGCCTGGTCGACATCTTCAATCAGATCGAGCAGTTGAAGAGCGACGTCGCGCGCTTGCGCGGCCAGCTCGAGGTGATCACGTTCGAGTTGAGCGAAGCGCAGAAGCGGCAGCGCGATCTTTATGTCGACCTCGATTCGCGCATGCGGCGCCTCGAAGCGGGCGGCGCAGCGGCTTCGGGCCCCGCGGCCGGTGACGTGCCCGGAGCCTCCGCCAGTGCTGTCAGATCCGGGTCACTGGGTGCCGGGTTCGGACCGCCTCCGAGCGCTGGCAATGTCGCGGGTTCACCCACGGCTGCCGCGGCAAACACGCCGCGAGCACCGGAGGGCGCGGGCGACGCCAATGCGGAGCAGCGTGCATACGACGCGGCCCTTGACCAGTTCAAGAGCGGCAACTACGGCGGCGCGGTCACCGCTTTTGCCGGATTCGTGCGGAGCTATCCGCGCAGTGCCCTCGCACCGTCGGCGCAGTACTGGATCGGAAACGCGCAGTTCGCGCAACGCGATTTCCGCGGGGCGATCGCATCCCAGCGCCAGTTGATCGCCGCGTATCCCGAAAGCCAGAAAGTGCCTGACGCCATGCTGAACGTCGCTACCAGCCAGTTTGAGCTTGGCGACGCGACGCAATCGCGTCGCACCCTCGAGGACCTGATCGCTCGCTATCCGCAATCCGAAGCCGCGGCGAAAGCGCGGCAACGGCTCGCGATCCGCTGACGTCTTGAAGCTCTAGACTATTAAGCTTTCTCAAAGTAAGTGACAAG
>JANXZT010000467.1 GCA_025355395.1 Betaproteobacteria bacterium | reverse complement strand
GGTCGGACTCGGTCTCCTGGGGGTTGCCGGTTTTTACTGGTTCCTGACCGGTTCCGCGACCTACGGTCCCAACCTGATGGGCGAAGGCCTCCATGGCGTGATTCAGCCGCTGGTGGGCCTGGCCTTCGGAGGCTCGCTGATCTCCATATTCGCGCGACTTGGCGGTGGCATTTTCACCAAGGGCGCGGACGTGGGTGCTGACCTCGTCGGCAAGGTCGAGGCCGGCATTCCCGAGGACGATCCGCGCAATCCGGCGGTGATCGCCGACAACGTGGGCGACAACGTTGGCGACTGCGCCGGCATGGCCGCCGATCTCTTCGAGACCTACGCCGTGACGCTCGTGGCGACGATGCTGCTCGGCGCGCTGGTGCTACGCACGATGGCCGAAGCCGCCGTCATCTATCCTCTGGCCCTGGGCGGCTTCTCGATCCTCGCCTCCATCGTGGGTTGCTTTTTTGTCAAGGCGCGTCCGGGTGGCAAGATCATGAATGCCCTTTATCGCGGCCTGATGGTGGCCGGTGGTTTGAGCGTGATCGGCTTCTACTTTATCACCCAATATCTGATGGGCAGCGTGAATGCGAGCTATCCGGAGCTCACCACGATGCGGCTCTTCGGCGCGTCGCTCATCGGCCTCGCACTGACCGCGGCCATGGTGGTGATCACTGAGTACTACACGGCCACCGAATACAAGCCGGTGCAGCACGTGGCGCAAGCCTCGACGACCGGGCACGCCACCAACATCATTGCGGGTCTCGGCATATCGATGAAATCGACGGCGTGGCCGGTCATCGCGGTGTGCGCTTCGATCCTCGGGTCCTATTACCTGGCCGGCCTCTACGGCATCGCCATTGCGGCCACCTCGATGCTCTCGATGACCGGCATCATCGTCGCCCTCGACGCCTACGGTCCGATTACCGACAACGCCGGCGGCATTGCGGAAATGGCCGATCTTCCCGACTCGGTGCGAGCGATCACCGATCCCTTGGACGCGGTGGGTAACACCACCAAGGCGGTGACCAAGGGCTACGCCATCGGCTCGGCGGGCCTTGCCGCGCTGGTGCTATTCGCCGATTACACCCACGCGCTCGATGCGGCGAACATCAAGGTGAGCTTCGATCTTTCCGACCCGATGGTGATCGTTGGTCTTTTCCTCGGCGGCCTCATCCCGTATCTCTTCGCAGCCATGGCGATGGAAGCGGTAGGCCGCGCCGCCGGCGCGGTCGTGGTCGAGGTACGCCGTCAGTTCCGCGACATCAAGGGCATCATGGAAGGCACCGCCAAGCCGGAATACGGCGTGGCGGTGGACATGCTCACCAAGGCTGCGATCCGCGAAATGATCGTGCCGTCGCTGCTGCCGGTGCTGGTACCGGTGGTGGTGGGCTTGGTGCTCGGACCGCGCGCACTGGGCGGCCTCCTGATGGGCACCATCGTCACCGGTATTTTCGTGGCCATTTCGATGACGACCGGCGGCGGTGCCTGGGATAACGCCAAGAAGTACATCGAGGACGGGCACCATGGCGGCAAGGGTTCGGACGCGCACAAGGCCGCGGTAACCGGCGATACCGTGGGCGATCCGTACAAGGACACCGCAGGCCCGGCCGTCAATCCGCTGATCAAGATCATCAATATCGTGGCGTTGATGATCGTGCCGTTGCTCGCGCACGTGAAGTAAAGCCTTTCAGACTCAGTCCGGCTAAATCGTGCCTTATCTCTCTCTTTGAAGTCATTGGCCGGTCACGTCGGGACGGATAGGCTTCGATCAACGCCACTGGGTCCTTGGCCGTCGCGGGGACGACGATGCGTTGACGTTCGAACGTCGCTGATCTGGTAATCCAGCGTAAGTCCACTGAGTGCGCGCCGTGCCCGAGGAAAGTGTCGCCTCGGATGTCACTCATTTCAGTGATCCTCGACAGCGAACGTCAGGTGCAGGCGACTGGGTGTCTTGGCGGCCGGATTACAATGCCACGTCCCGAATCGACAGTAGCATCCCGCGTGGCAACTCAATCTTCGAAGGCAGCTCGGCGTTACGCAGCGTTGGTCGGCATTGCCCTCTGCGTGGCCACAACGGCGGTCACGGCACAGGACCAAGCGCCGAAGCGGCCCTCGGGATGGACGGACAAACAGTCGGTTGCCAGCCGACATTTCATGGTGGCGGCGGCCAACCCACTGGCGGTAGCAGCGGGGTATCGCATCATCAGGCAGGGTGGCACCGCGGCAGACGCAGCGGTCGCCGTGCAGCTCGTCCTCAACATCGTCGAGCCGCAATCATCCGGGATCGGCGGGGGGGCGTTCATGCTCTATCACGAGGCCAGGCGGCACAAGCTGACGGCCTACGACGGTCGCGAAACGGCGCCGGCGGCGGCGACACCCGAGCGTTTCCTGGACAAGGATGGCAACCCGCTCGAGTTCTACGCCGCGGTGGTCGGCGGCAAGTCGGTAGGCGTGCCCGGCACCTTGGCGCTTCTTTTCGAGACGCATCGGCGACACGGCAAGCTGCCCTGGAAAACGTTGTTCGAGCCGGCTATTGCGCTTGCCGAAAACGGTTTCGAGGTGTCGCCGCGCCTGAACACGATGGTGGCCACCGAGAAATACTTCGTGCAACCCCAGATTCGATCGTACTTCCTCGATGGGGGAGGCAAGCCCCTGGCGGTGGGAACGGTGCGGAAGAACCCGGCGTTTGCCGCAACCTTGCGCAAGATCGCGGCCAGGGGCCCCGCGTCCTTCTACACCGGCGAGGTGGCGCAGGACATCGTGGATACGGTGCGTTCGCATCCGACCAATCCGGGCGATCTCACACTCGCCGATCTTGCCGGTTACAAGGTCAAGGTACGCGAGCCGGTGTGCGGTTTGTATCGGTCGTACAACGTGTGCGGCATGCCATTGCCGTCCTCGGGCGGCCTCACCATCCTGCAGATGCTCGGCATGCTGGAGCCCTACGATCTGCACGCGATGGGTCCGCTTACCCTGTGGAGCGTGCATTTCATGAGCGAAGCGGGGCGACTCGCCTATGCCGATCGCGGGATGTACGAAGCCGATCCGGATTTCTACACGCCACCGACAGGATTGCTCGATCACGACTATCTTCTCGAGCGCTCGCAACTCATCAAGACCACCGGCAGCATGACCCGCGCGACGCCGGGCACGCCCCCTGAAGTGGCGCCGGCCCGCAAGGTGGCTTTCGGCGTGCATGAGGCGCTCGAATTCCCGTCGACGTCGCACATCTCCATCGTGGACCGTGAGGGCAACGCGTTGGCGATGACGACGACGATCGAAGATTCGTTCGGAAGCCGCCTCATGACCAAGAGCGGTTTCCTGCTCAACAACGAGCTCACCGACTTTTCGTTTGCACCCACGGACAGTGGCAAGCCTGTCGCCAACCGCGTGGAAGCCGGCAAGCGGCCGCGCTCATCGATGGCGCCAACCATCGTTTACGACCGAACGGGCCGGGTATTCATGGTGGCTGGATCGCCGGGTGGCAGCGCCATCATCAACTACGTCGTCAAGACACTTATCGGCGTCATCGATTGGAAACTCGATCCGCAGGCGGCGATTGCGCTGCCCAATATCGGCAGCCGCAACGGCCCCACCGAGCTCGAGAAGGACACGC
>JANXZT010000448.1 GCA_025355395.1 Betaproteobacteria bacterium | reverse complement strand
ATTGTCCCGTCGACCGGGTGCCCGTGATCCGCCTCTACAACAATGGCCGCGGCGGAGAAGCGAACCATCGCTACACCACAAGCCGCAGTGAAATCGCCACCACCACGGCGCGCGGATGGAGCGTCGAAGGCCCGGTATTTTGCGCGTTGCCATAGCGCCGTGACGATGCAGTTCGGTGTCCTTCGAAGTCGATGTGCGCAGTCGTGGCTCGTTACGCGTGCGCGGTAGCGACGTTTGGGCGCAGAATCGCCGCAGGTGCCGTACGCGACGGAATGGACGCCATGATGCGGGTGCCGCTGCCGCTGGCGGAGCGCACTTCGAACGTTCCGCCGAACTGGGCGATCCGCTGCTGCATGCCGGTGATGCCATGGGAGGTGGGGTGCGCGAGGATTTCCGGCGCAATGCCGACGCCGTCGTCGGCCACCTCCACCGTAACCCGCTCGGTGTGTTCGGCGACGGCAACGCTCACCGCTCGCGCGTCGGCGTAATTGGCGACGTTGGTGAGCGATTCCTGGACCACCCGGAAGAGCGCCAGGGCCGCATCGTCCGTGATCACCGGCATCCGGTCGGGAAGGCTCAGCTCGACCGGTATGCCTGTCTTTTTCGACCACTGGGCCACGTGGTCGCGCAATGCCGCGTCGAGGCCGAGGTGCTGCAACAGCATGGGACGCAGGCCGTCGATGATGCGGCGCTTCAGCACCGCTGTTTCCTGCACCAGCTTGAGCGCCTGGTTCTGTCGTTCCACGAGCTCCGGCGCCTTGGTGCGCAATCGCTCCAGCACCCATGTGAGGTCGAGCGCCATGGCCGACAGCGCGCCGCCAAGCTCATCGTGCAATTCGGCGGCGAGCTTCGCCTTTTCGACTTCGGACAGGCGGATGAGATGCTGCGATAGATGACTCAATGCGCGCTCGGCCGCAGCGCGACGCGTCGCTTCGGCTTGCCACTGCGCAACCGCTGCCTGCTCGCGCCGGGTCTTTTGCAGGGTGAGTGTTGCGAGGAGCAACAGCGCGAGGCCTGCCGTAAATGCCGCGGCCGCCGGCAGCCACAGCTTCCCGATCCACGCGTCGACTACGGCCGAGCGCAAGAGGCCGACACTGACGAACAATGGATATTTACCCACGCGCTGGGCCATGACGTAGCGGCGCTTTCCGTCCTCGGGCGAGGTGGCGAGGCTGACCGCAGTCGCGGCTTCGCCTTCGATCAAGGGAATGAGCGGGTCATGCGAACCGACACGGATGCCGGGAGCGGGCGCGTCCGGAAACCGCGTGATCACCGAAGCGTCGGGGCGCGCCAAGGCGATCGTCATGGCGGGATCACGCGCGGCGACTTCCTCGTAGAACGCGGCGAAGTATTCCGGCGACAGCGCGATGGTGATTGCCCCCCCGAAGCGCCCATTGCTATCGTCACGGCGCTCATTCATGATGAAATACGCGCGTTCGCTCGCGGGACCGCGCAGCGTGTCGCTGAAGACCAGGCGCGCGCTTGGCAACTGGACATCGCGGAAGTCGTCGCGGTCGGCGATGCTCAACGCGGCGGGAACCGGATAGATGCCGCTGCTGGCAAGGGGCCGGCCCTCCGCGTTCCAGATCCAGATCGCTTGCACCTGCGGCACGCCCTGCGCAATATCGCGCAACTTGGCGTGAATGTTTTCTTCGCGCGCACGGACCGCCGCGTCGTTGCCCGTCCCGATGAGATCCCGCACGCGGCGCAGGATGATTTCATTGGTCTCGAACACCTTGAGGGCGTGCTCGCGCGCGATCCTGGTGGTGCGCTCGACCCGCTCGGAGGATCGCACCACCATCTCGTCATAGTCGTGCCATGCCACCACGACGAGGATCAGCAGGGGCAACAGCACCGACGCCGCCATCAATATGCGGAGTCCGCGTTGCGCGCTTCCGTCGTTCAATCGGCGTATCGGTGCGAGGGGATTCATGGCAACATTATGGATCAGGGCAAAGCGTGGCGGCAGTGGGTTTTGCAATCCAGGGCCTGTTCACGCTATGTCCGCAAGTGTGAGCAGGCCCTGGCCGCCGCCAGGGGCGTGCGCCAGCAGGCACGACCAATGCATGCAGGGATGGTCCTGCGGAGGCTTTTAAAAATCGACGCCAACACCTCTGCACCGGTCGAGACGCTTCACGGCGACCCGCGCATCGCACTGGTCAGCCAATTTTTCGAAGGCACCGGCGCGACGTACGACCGCATGGTGCAATGGGCGACGCTTGGCATCGACCGGCTATGGAAGCGGCGCATGGTGCGGGCGATTCCCGCCGACGCGCGGCGCATCCTCGACCTCGCCTGTGGCACCGGCATCTCCACTTTGGCGATCGCCCGTGCGCGCCCTGATGCCGAGATCGTCGGCGTCGAGTTGCGCGAGGAGTATCTGCAGTTTGCGCGAGAGAAGCTCGAGGATGAGCCCCGGCCGAATATTTCGCTGGTCTTGAGCCGCGCGGAAGACTACACAAGCGCCGTCCCGTTCGATTGCATCAGCTCGTCGTATCTCGCGAAGTATGCCGAGTTGCCGCGGCTCATTGCCGCGAACCGCGCCATGCTGCGGCCAGGCGGTGTGCTGCTGATGCACGATTTCACGCTGCCGCCGAACCCGCTGCTGCGCGTCATCTGGCGTGCGTACTTCAAGATCATGCAGCACACCGTTGCGCGCGCGTTACCGTCATGGCGGGAAATCTATTTCGGATTGCCCCGCCTGATCGAGGCGACGCAATGGATTACCGAGTTGCCGCAGGTCTTGCGGGCACAGGGATTCGAGGATATTCGCGTCGAATATCTGACACTTTACGGGTCGGCACTGGTCACCGCGCGCACCCCGGATTCGCGCCCGACCGCGCGGCCCGTCACGCCCGCAAGGCCTGCAGATTCACGATAAAGGCCGGCGCGGCATGCAGCAGTGCACCGGTCAGGCCCGCCGGGAAGCCCGAAAGCTCACGGCGAGCGAGCTTGAGCCGCCGATCGACTTCCTCTCGCAGGCGCGGCCGCAGTTCCGCTTCGCTTTCGGCGTGCGGCGAAACACCGTGAGCATTGCGCTGCACCGGTGAGGCAGAAAGGGTGGATTCTCCGATCGCAAAATGGGCGCGCAAGGTCGCGAGCGCGGCGGCTTTCTGCGCCGGAGAGCCCCGGCCATCGGGTGCGCCCAGCAGATCCTGCGCGTCGTCGGCCATCTGATAGGCCTCCCCGATCCTGGTGGCGAATGCGTACGCGGCCGCGACATGCTGCACTTCTGCCCCCGCGGCAATGGCGCCGAGTTTGCCCGCCGCCCCAAACAAGGCGCCCGTCTTGCAATGGATGACGCGCTCGTAAAGCGTGCGGGTGCCGGGTGGTGATGCTCCGCGGGCCGCCAACTCGCGCGCATCGAGCGGCTCGTGATAGGCCCCCGCGGCAACCGTCGCAATGGCCTCGGCCAGTGTCTGTACGTCGGCCAACGAGAGGCGTGCACCTTGCGCCAGTGCCGTGGCAAACATGAGATCGCCGAGCAGCACCGCGCGCCGGGGTCCCAGGGTCGTCCAGAGCGCCGGCCGTTCGCGCCGGATGGCGTCGCTGTCGATAAAGTCGTCGTGCACAAGGCTTGCCGCCTGGATGCATTCGATGGCCACTGCGCGGGGCAGTGCACGGCTAAGCGTACCGCCCAGGGCCTCGCACACGAGACAGGTCAGGCAGCCGCGCGCGCTCTTGCCCTCGAGCACGAGGCGCTCGATCAACGCTCGGTCCGGCGGTGGCAAGGCCGCGAAAAACCGTGCGATCCACCGCGGTGCGTCGGTGTCGAAATACGTTTTGAGCGCCTGCCAATGGGCGCCGAATTCAGCCGGAGGCGCCGCGGTCATTGCATTCCCGATCCTTCCCAGCGCGCCAACGCAGCCGCGATGCCAAGCAGGATCGTTGCAGCACTGATGCTCTTGAGGATCGCCTCCAGCGGCCCGATGGCCCCAGGGTCGAATGCGTGGCCGGAGCGCGCTGCTGCCTTCATTGTTTTGTAGGGCCGCGATGCCTTGATTTCCACCAGGCTCAATGCGGCCGTGGCGGCCGCCAGCATCAGCGAGGAAGGACTTATTTGATTCGTTTGCAGGATGTAGCCGGCGAGCGCCGGCAAAGCGCCCCATGAGAATGCGAACCAGGCGTCGGTGTGGAACCGGCCACCGAACCATTCGAGGTTGTAGGCAAGCACGAAAAAGCCTTCGGCAATCGCCACCGGCCATAACCATGGCGCGTAATGCTGCATGTACCACGCACCCATGCCATATGACGCCACCAATGCCGTTGCAGCGATCGCCTTCAGGCTGCGGGCTGAAAACACGGTTCCCCACGGCTTGTTCGCGCTGCCGAGCGCGTCGAGCGCATGGGCGCCGACCCCGAGGGCCAGTGCGTAGATCACCAGCAGCGCGCCCACACGTTCCCAGTCCACCGCGGGCGCCAGCATGCCACCGAGCACGGTAAAGGCCAGTACCATGCCGGTATACGGCAGGAACAGGAGCCCGATGAAAACCCGAAAGCGGCGCGGCCCGCGCCTGGGCACGAACCATTCTTCGGTGCGATCGGTCGCGAC
>JANXZT010000433.1 GCA_025355395.1 Betaproteobacteria bacterium | reverse complement strand
CGCGCCTCGACCACTTCATCGAGATAGCAAAGGCCGCCACCCTTCACCGCGCGGGTGAGCGGGCCGTCAATCCATTCGGTTCCGTTGCCGGAAAGGAGGTAACGGCCGACGAGGTCGGTGGCGGTCAGGTCCTCGTGGCAGCTGATGGTGACAAGCGGCATTGCGCCACGCTTCCCGCCGTGTCGTTCCTGCCCCAGCCGCCATGACATGTACTCCACGAATCGCGTCTTGCCGCAGCCGGTGGGGCCTTTCAGGAGGACGGGTATGCGTTCGCGCCAGGCGGCCTCGAACAGCGGAATCTCGTCGCCGATCGGCAGGTAAAAAGGCTCGTCAGCGACCCGATAGGCCTCGATGGCATGCGTAGAGGCGTGGCTTGGCTGCATTGTCACAGTGTCCCTCATGGCGTGCATGGCGCCTGTGCAAATTCGCCTTCCTGCTCACGGCGAATCCAGCTCACGGGATCTCCGGCGTAGTCGCGCTGATAATCGCCAGGGTAATTGATGCCCGGCAGGGCCGGAATCCAGTCGTATTCCAGATGATGCGACCCACCCAGCATGTTGGCGAGCCGCACCACTTCCGGATCATCGAGCATCGTCAGCCGGCCGCGATCGATGAGCTTGATCCATTGACCGCTATCGCGGTCCTCTATCTCGTAGGTCGCAAAGACATTGTGCACGTGCGGGAAGTGCATGGTCGGGAGCTTGTTGCGCTTGCAGTAACTCAGAAACGTCTGGTCCCAGTGCTCGGCGCCAAAGCCGAAATGAATCACGCCGGCCTGCGCCCGCTCGGGCAGGTTGGTCCACGAATCGTTGTACTTCCACAAGGTCTCGATCTGGCGATAGCTCTTGGCGTTGGTACCGATCGAGGCATCGTTGAAGTACGCCCAGCCCTTGTACGGGAACCCCGGGTACTGTACGCCCTTGTAACGCTCGACTACGTCGCGCCAGAGCTCGCCGTATTTGCCGCCGCCTTCGATGCGCGTGATCATGCCGCGCTCGATATGCACATCGATATGCGGAAAATAGCCGGTGTGGTTGCTGGTGCCGCCGACGACACCGTTCAAGGTCGGCATGAGTATCTTCGCCTGCTCGAGAAAGGTCTCGACCGGATGCCCGAAGCGAATCCCCTGGATGGTAGAGCCCAGGATGTGTCCGGAGATGTAGGCGCCCTTGGGCCAGAGGGCCGCTTGTTCGGGCGTGACCTTCCAGCCGATGTCGGTGCCTTCCGGACTGGTAATGCGCACGGCCGATGCGCGATGGAAGGCGTTGACGAGTTTCAAGTCGACGAGCCGCCAAATCTCGTCGGGCCAGCCGTTGGCGCGGGAGATGAAATCCTCGTACGTGCCATAGACCCAGTTGTTGCGGATTTTCTTGCCCGCCGCACGCCGCCAGTGCGAGCGTCCCGCTTCGCCGGCATAGACACCGGTGTAGCCCGGGCGATCGTCGAGAAAGCGTTTGAGTGCAGCGGAAGCGATATTGAACTCGACACCGCTTTCGATCATCGGCGGCAGGCGATCGGTGATTTCACGCCAACCGTCTGCCGCGCTGTATTCGACTGCTTCAATGCCAAGATCGACGGTGTTGAGACGATCGACCCGGGTGACACCGCGCTCGAGCAATGCGCGCCGCAAGGCTTCGAACACGAGGTCATTCTGATGCGGGAACGTGATGATGAGGAGGTGATCGTTCTCGCGGATGTCGCCGAGCGCGGACCGGCCATACCGGCGCTGCAGATGCGCACGCGCGAGCGGCATCAGCGCCTCGAGATCGTCGGTGCGTTCCTGGCGCAGGTAGGCGGGATGGCGGGGCGCCGGATAATCGAACCCGGGTAATGCCGGCGGGACGCCAGGCGCCAGATCGCGCAGATCAATGCTGTGGTGGCGTAATGCGTCGTTCAAGGATTATCGATCTTTGTGAAATTCATGACGTCGCGATAGTACGTACCCGGAGAAGTGACGGTGCCACGTCGCTACAGCACGTGCTTGGGGAAAGTGGCGGTGCCAATCGTCACACCCGCGCAAGTGACAACGCTGCATCGCAAGTGGCAACACTGCATCGCAATCGCAAGTGGCTAACACTGCATCGCAATCGCAAGTGGCAACACTGCATCGCAGTGGCAACACTGCATCGTCATCCCTGCGAACGCAGGGATCCATTTTGATTTTGAACCGGACCCATTGGCTGATGAATCGAGACCCATCTTCTACGTAGCAGAATGGATTCCCGCGTTCGCGGGAATGACGAAATATTGGCGGCGCACTAGTGTAGGTGCCCTAGTCTCATTTCGACTGCTTGACGATGATCTCGTCCCACAGCTTTTCCCACTTGGCCGATTCATCGAGCACGATGGCCGGGTCAATAAACTTGAGCGGCAGCTTCTGGGCGGGGTTGTCGAGCTTGCGATTCGCCGGCACGTAGTTGCCTTTTTCCAGCATGCGCTGACCTTCCTCGGACAGCATGAAGTCGTAGAACAGTACCGCGGCATGCGGGTGGGGTGGCTTGGCCGACAGGCCCATTCCGTTGGGTCGGACAAAGGCGGGCGGGATCGCATACCAGTCGATCGGCGCGCCCTTTTGCTTCAGCCGCTCCGCATTGTGGTTGTACACGGTCAATGCCAACGGTACTTCGCCGCCGGATACGAGCCCCGCCAGCAGCGTGTGTCCCTTGCGCACTGAAATGCCGTTGGCGGCAACAATGTCGCGGAAGAGCTTCAATCCTTTCTCCTCCCCCATGTCTTTCACCACCGCCCCGAACCAGTCAACATCCTCCGCTTCGATCCCCAGACGCCCTTTCCATCGCGGATTGAGAAGATCCTGATACGACTTCGGCAACTCTTCCTTTTTTACGAGGTTCGTGTTGTATGCCTGCACGAACATGTTGAGACGCGTCCCCACCCACGCCTTGTGCGGACGGATAGCGGCGGGAAGGAGATTCACGTCATGGGGGGACGATGCCGGCGTCAGGAGCTTTTCGCGGTACACCGCTTCCAGCTCCGGTCCGTTGGTTTCGACCACATCGAAATCGAATCGATTGGCGCGAGCCTCGGTCACGATGCGCTGCACCACCTTTTCCGAACTAGCCCGCCAGTATTTCACCTTCACGCCGTACTTCTTTTCGAATGCGGCGGCGAGGTTCTGAATGTCATCGACCACGAGCGATGTGTAGAGAGTGAGCTCGCCTTCCTTGCGGGCGCCTTCAGTCAGGCGCACTTCGCGCGCCGGATTCTGCATGGCCGAGAGCGTGGCAATGTCGACCGGCTGGGCGATGGCGAGCGCACCCCACGCGAGCGAGTAGCAACCGAGGGATGCCAACAATCGTTGCAGAAGCGGCTTCATGGACATGGGTGCTCCGAAAGAAACGGAATGCTGATACGCCACGGCGGCGGCGGAAAAGCCGCGGCCTCGATGGCAGGCGATGCTCATTTTAGACGCCAAAACCTGCAAAGGATATCCAGCGGAACCATGTTCCGTCATGTGGAACGCTCCCTCCCAAGTGCTACGCGATTCCGTTAGCGACGCCGAAATCCAGGCCGCGCGGCGCGCATCCCCAGGAAGCGGGTGCGTTGACATTGGATGGGCGGGGGTGTTCGAATCGCGGTCCACGCCTTGACCACACCGCGTCACAGTGCGTATCAGCGATCGCAGGCCATGCAAAAGAGCACGCTTCAAGCCGAAGAGACCGCCGTTGTCTTGTTCGATTTCCTGAATGGCCATGTCAGGGACGGCGATTCGACCTCTGCGCGCTACGCGCCGGTCCTTGTCAACGCGATGCGCCTGCTCCAGTGTGCCCGCCGGCGGGGAATGATGATCGCCTATGCCAATGCCGCGCATCGTCGCGACAACGCCACCAGTGCGAAGACATTGCGCGACACCGACAACAGGCTGCGCCCGATCGCGCCGGGTCCCGCCGCGCGCTTCCAACCGGCCATCGTTGGCGGCACATGGGAAGCACAGGTCGTCGATGAGCTCGCGCCGCAGTCCGAGGAGTACGTCATTCCAAAATATCGCTGGAGCGCGTTTTATCAGACCTGTCTCGATCTCGCCCTGCGGTCACGGCAGGTGAGCACCATTGTGCTCTGCGGCGGGTCAACCGACGTCGGAATCGCCAGCACTGCGTTCGCCGCGCGCGACATGGATTACCACATCGTCATTGCCAGCGATGCGTGCACCTCGCCCGAGCAGGATAATCACGATCAATTCATGCAGCGGATCTTTCCACGCATGGCGCGCGTTCGCACCGTTGCACAAATCGAATCGATGCTGACTCCTTTGGATCTCGCGTAGCTCCGCCAACGTACAGCCCGATCCGGCCCCGGCCCTGTGTAGGACGCACGTAGCGGTTTGTCGGGAATGTCCGACACCTCCGCTGCGTTTGTTCCCACTGCTCCTAGAGCCCGATTCGCCGGTTGCATGCGCACTGCGCCGACAACAGCGTCCAAGCGCGTGAGTCGCATGGATGACCCTGATCAGGAAAGCATTGCCTCCTGACCGGAAAAATTGTTCGACCATGGTTCGCGTGCGTTGATCCGCACCCACTTGCGCCGCATGGCATATCGCTTGCACCTCCTCAGTGCTGAATCGCACTCATGGAGGACGGTATGGCAACAACAACAACGCAGTTAGCATCCGCACCGTGCGCATCTATTCAACACACCTCGCCGCCGCGTGCAACGGCGACGCGCGAAAACCGTCCTACACGCTATCCCGGCCTGCTTGCGGCACTCGCATGCGTCGTTGCGTTGGCGATGACGGTTTCCACGGCCGGTGCCGCCGCCGATTCATCACACAAATTTCGCGTGCTTGCGCCGGGCTTGCAGTGGTCGAACCACACGATGACATGGCACTACGCGCCCGAAGGACAACCGGCGTGGGCCCAGACTGCGCAGATGGTTACGCTGACGCAGCAGGCGATGAACATGTGGTCGTCGCAATGCGGGGTGCGGTTCGGATTTCTCGGCACCACCCAGAGCCAGGCGACGGTGCAGGACGGCGCGAGCATCATCGGGTGGTTGCCGATGATGACCTCGGGGGCGAACACGAGCTGGTACATGCGCGATGGTGCGCTGGTCGAATCCGACATCCAGTTGAACGTCGGCGCCAATGGCAGCCCGGCGGCGGCGTTTCCGCTCCTGCTGCATGAGCTCGGGCACGCCATTGGGCTCGACCATTCGGAAGTTCGCACCGCCGTGATGGCGGGCCCACCGGCCGCCCCGGCGTACTCGTATGCGACGACCTTGCAGCCGGACGACATCGCGGGTTGCCAGGCGCTTTATGGCCCGCCCGACGGTGCTCCGCCGACGCAGCAGATTGCCGCCGCGCCGAGTGCCGCCACGCCCGATGCGACTGCACTTGAGTACTACCACGCGGGTCTCGATCACTACTTCATGTCGGCTAATCCGATCGAGCAAGCCGCGTTGGCTAAGGGCGGCCCGGATGGCGGGTGGCGGGCCACCGGCATGAGATTTCCGGTGTGGAAGGTTGCGTATCCGGGCCTGCAGCCGATGTGCCGTTTTTATGGTGATGGGCGCGTCGACCCCGCCACCGGCAAACGGATCGGGCCGGATTCGCATTTCTATACGGCGAACCCGTCCGAATGCGACCTGGTGTCCCAACGCTGGCCCGTGTGGGTGTTCGAAGGTGATGCGTTTTATGCAGCGCTTCCGGATGCAAGCGGCGCTTGCCCTGGAGGCACGCAGCCCGTTTACCGTTATTTCCGTCCGCAGGGCGATCCGAACCATCGTTATGTGACGACGGATGCCGGCAGACGTGAGATGGCCACGCGCGGCTGGACTCCCGAAGGCGTAACCTGGTGCTCCGGCGCGTAATAATGTAGAACGAACGTTCGACGTGTCGTACAATCGGGGCGCCTGCTTAAAGGGATTGCCCCGTACGATGCTGCCCGCCACGATTGCCGACGCTACCGCTGAATTAACGCCGGACTATCTTCGGACCCTCAACGTAGCGCAACGGCTTGCAGTGGAGCACGGGGTTGGCAGCGCGCGCGTCGCGCCGGGCCCGCTGCTCATCATCGCCGGTGCCGGTTCGGGCAAGACCAACACTTTGGCTCATCGGGTGGCCCATCTCCTGGTCTGCGGCGCCGATCCGCAACGATTGTTGCTGCTCACATTTTCCCGCCGGGCGGCGGCCGAGATGGAACGCCGTGCGGGGCTATTGTTGCAACGGGTCTTGACGCCACGAGCGCTCACGCCACCGGGGCTTCCATGGTCGGGCACCTTCCACGCCATCGCGGCCCGCCTGTTGCGCGAATATGCGCCACGCATCGGCCTCGACCCGCAGTTCACGATCCACGACCGTGGCGATTCGGAAGACCTGCTGGCGTTGGTAAGGCACGAGGCCGGCTTGACCGCGACGCCCCAGCGCTTTCCGGCCAAGGCCACTTGTCTCGCGATCTATTCGCGAACGGTAAACAGCGAATCTCCCCTTTCGGACGTGTTGGCGCGCACGTTCACGTGGGGCGTACCCTGGGAAGCGCAATTGCGCGCACTCTTCGAAGCGTATGTGACGGCGAAGCAGGCGCAGAATGTCCTCGACTTCGACGATCTTCTTCTCTATTGGGCGCACATGATGGAAGAGCCCGCGATTGCGGCCGAGATCGGCGGCCGCTTCGACCACGTGCTGGTCGACGAGTATCAGGATACCAATCGGTTGCAAGCCTCGATCCTCCTGAAAATGAAGCCAGCCGGGCAGGGATTGACCGTGGTTGGCGATGACGCGCAGGCCATCTATTCCTTCCGGGCCGCAACGGTGCGCAACATCCTCGATTTTCCGCAGCAATTCACGCCACCGGCCCAGGTCATCACACTGGAGCGCAACTATCGTTCGACGCAGGCGATCCTGGCGGCCTCCAACGCCGTGATAGGTCTCGCGCGCGAGCGGTTCACCAAGAACCTGTGGAGCGAGCGGGTCTCGCCGCAGAAGCCGGAGCTTGTCACCGTTCGCGACGAAGCGGACCAGGCGCAGTGCGTCGCCGAACGGATATTGGCGTATCGCGAAACCGGCATCGCGCTCAAAGCGCAGGCGGTGCTGTTTCGCAGCTCGGGACATAGCGCGCAACTCGAGCTCGAGCTCGCTCGCCGGCGCATACCGTTCGTGAAATACGGCGGCCTCAAATTCCTCGAAGCGGCGCACGTGAAGGATGTGCTGTGCATCCTGCGATGGGCCGATAATCCGCGCGGCAGGATCGCCGGCTTTCGCGCGACACAACTCCTGCCGGGCATCGGACCGGCGAGTGCAGGACGTTTGTTGAACGCAATCGCCGAGGCTGCCGACCCCGTGGCGACCATGCGGGCGTTTACACCGACCGCTGCGACGGGTGATGCGTGGCAAGCGTTCACGGAGCTGATCGGGTCGCTGCGAAGCCCGGCGGCGGCTTGGCCCGCGGCCCTCGAGTGGGTGACGCGATGGTATGCGCCGCACCTCGAGCGTCTCCATGAAGATGCGCGGGCGCGAATGGGTGATCTGGTGCAGCTTCAGGCCATCGCCGCAACGTACCCTTCGCGGGAGCGCTTCCTCACCGAGGTTACGCTCGATCCGCCGGCGGCAACGAGTGACGAAGCGGGCGTGCCGAGGCGCGACGACGATTACCTCATCCTTTCAACCATTCATTCCGCCAAGGGACAGGAATGGAAAACGGTTCAGGTGCTAAACGTGGTGGACGGCTGTATTCCGTCCGACATGGCTACCGGGACGAGCGACGAGATCGAGGAAGAGCGGCGCCTCTTGTACGTGGCCATGACGCGCGCCAGAGATCACCTTCATCTGATGGTCCCGCAACGCTTTCATGTGCACCAGCAAACGGGACTCGGCGATCGCCACCTCTACGCATCGCGCAGCCGATTTCTGCCGGAGGCTATCGTGCCGCTTTTCGAGCGTACCGCGTGGCCGGTGGTCGCTCCCGCGGTCATGGGCACTCAGGTGGTGTGCGAAAAGCCGTCGATCGATATTGGCGCGCGGCTCCGCGCAGCGTGGCGCTGACGGAAATTACCCACGCAGGGGCTGTCTGATCGTTCGTCGTCCCCGTTTGGTGGAACTTCATACTGAATCTTCGCAATTAGCGGCCAACTAGCCCCAACTAGCCCGCTGGTGCCGAGCATTGGGGCGAAGCTAACGCCGCGCATCGCCCGCCCGTCCTGCATGCACCACTTCCCCGGTTTTTTCGCTAAGCTCGAAGATCGACCATTCGCGGGCGACGACCGTTTGTTTCGCCACCCAGTTCAGCACCCAGATGTCCGGGCGCTTTCGCGTCAGCGTGCCCGACTCGCCGGCGATCCCGCGCAGTGGCAAGCCAAGCTCTGCCTGATTTGAAAGGCCACAAAAATCGATGCCGGGATCCCATTCGGCGAGGTGAAGGCTTGCAATCGCCAGCGCATTTTCAAGGGATCGGCATTCCGCCATGCTTGCGTCCCACGTCCTGGGATCGCCGCCCACCGCGCCGGAAAGATCCTTCCATGCGTAGGCTGCTGCGGTGGGCCAGTCGGCGTACAACGATTCGTCCTCGCGCGGCCGGTTCGGCCTGCGGGGCCGCGTTCCGCGGATGG
>JANXZT010000431.1 GCA_025355395.1 Betaproteobacteria bacterium | reverse complement strand
GGCATCGGCATGGGATACGTCGCCAAAGCCAAGCCCGATGGCTACACCATCATGCTTGCGCTCTCCTCGATCTCGATCCTGCCCGAAGCCGACAAGGTGACCGGCCGCCCGCCCCTGTTCCAGTTGAACCAGTTCGTGCCGATCGCGCGGCTCACTGCCGATCCGACCGTGCTCGCGGTACGGGCGGACAGTCCGTGGAAAACGGTGCAGGAATTTGTCGCGGATGCCAAAAAGCGGCCGGGCATCATCAGCTTCGGCTCATCGGGCAACTACGGCACAATGCACATGCCCATGGAAATGTTTGCCCAAAGCGCGGGCATCAAGCTGTTGCACGTCCCGTACACCGGCGCCGGTCCGGCCGTGGTATCGCTTTTGGGCGGCAATATCGATGCGGTCGCCTCCGGGCCGTCGACGGTGATCCCGCACGTGAAGGCGGGCAAGCTCCGCGTGCTCGCGTCGTGGGGCGACAAGCGCCTGGCCTCGCTGCCCGAGGTGCCTACGTTGCATGAATCAGGATTCGACGCGGTCTTTTTCCAATGGGCCGCGGTGTTCGCGCCGGCCGGGACACCGGAACCGATCGTGACGAAGTTGCGCGACGCCGCGCGCACCGCCGCCAACGATCCCGCATTCATCGCGTCACTCGGGTCGGTTCAGACGCCGGTGCAATACCTCGATGCGCCGGAGATGCAGATGTTCTGGGAGGCCGATGCGAAAAAACTCGGCGAGGCCGTGCGCAAGGTCGGCAAGCTCGAGTAGCGAAAATGGGGTCAGACCCCATTTTCGGACCCCACTTTCGCTCCATTAAAAAAAAGCCCCACTCTTGCGAGCGGGGCTTGAGGCTGTATCTTTTAGGAGGAGGAAAAAGATACAGAAAGAGACTACGTTAAACTTCCAGAGTCAGCCCAGCCTCGTTTTAGAGACCGGGTGACTGGTGGTTGTGCGTGGTGGTTGTGCGAATACATGCACATCCCGTGTTGCTTACGCCGCCTTGCGACCCTTGCCGTTGACCGTCGCCTTGGAAGCGTTGGCGGCAGCGGCGCGCATGCTGGCATCGGCCAGGCTGACCACTTGCTTGGTCGCCCGTTGGAACTGGTCGAACGCGGCAGTCGTGGCGGCAACGGTCGACTTGAACGCGTTGACGGCGACATCGGACCCCGCAGGCGCGTTGGCGCCGGCCTTGTCCACCCACGAAGCGAGGCCCTTGGTGTAAGCGGCGAACGCTTCCTCGGCGAGTGCCGTGTATTGCGCCTGGGTTTGCGAAACGATCTCGTACAGGTTGCGCGAGTAGCCAAGCGCGCCCTGCACGCCCGTTTCGGCGTAGTGGGTGCGAACAGCCACCAGCTCTTGGACGTCCTTGATGCCGGCGACGGCCGAGGCGCTTTCGACGCCTTGGGCGAGCACGAACTTGGCGGCTTCGACGTTGGCCTGGAAAAGCTTTTCGGCGTTTTGCAGGGCAACGGCGGCCAGTTTCGTGGCTTGCTCGATGTTGGCTTTATTGAGTTCAGCGAATTGTTCCGGACTGTTGTACATGGCATTCCCTCTGACGATTAGCGATCGCTCGGCGATCGGACATGGTTGGGTGCCGCCGGCCCGCCAGCCTTTACCACCGGCCTTGATCAGGTTTTGCTGCACCGCACAAATGCATTCTACGGTGGGCGCGAAGGCCGGTCAAGCGTTTTTTGTGCACCGCAACAAATTATTTTATCGCGCCGCACCAAAAAACTAAACCCTCGGAAAATCAGTGGTTTATAATAACCACCTGCCCCACGGAGCCGGCCATGACGGATACCCCCAGGATCGTCAAGAAGTACCCCAATCGGCGTCTGTACGATACCGTCAACAGCGGTTACATCACCCTGGCCGACGTCAAGGCCATGGTGCTCGACAACATCGAATTCCAGGTCATCGACGCCAAGACGGGCGAGGACTTGAGCCGCGCCATCCTTCTCCAGATCATCCTGGAGGAGGAGTCCGGCGGATTGCCCATGTTCTCGTCCGAAATGCTGGCGCAGATGATCCGCTTCTACGGGACCGCACAGCAGACGATCATGGGCAGCTACATCGAGCAGAACGTCAAGGCTTTCATGGGTATCCAGAAGAAGCTGCAGGATCAGGCCAAGCAGATCTACGGCGACAAGATGATGATCACGCCCGATCTCTGGAAGCAGTTCATGCAGATGCAGGCTCCGGCGATGCAGGGCATGCTCGGCAACTACCTCGAGCAAAGCGCCAAGCTCTTCATGGACATGCAACAACGCATGCAGGACCAGACCCGCGGCGTATTCACGGCGTTTCCGTTCCCGGCCTTCACTCCGCCCGGGAGCGGCGAGGATGAAAAGAAGCGTTGATGCCGAAGGTTTCCATCCGCCCCGCGCCCGTCAAGCTCCGGCGGCGGCCGGCGCCCGCCCCGCGCATCGGCTTTGTCTCCCTGGGTTGTCCCAAGGCGCTGGTCGACTCCGAGCAAATCCTGACCCAGCTTCGCGCTGAAGGCTACCTGATCAGTCCCAGCTACGACGGCGCGGATCTCGTCGTGGTCAATACCTGCGGCTTCATCGACGCCGCGGTGGAGGAGTCGCTCGACGCCATTGGCGAAGCGCTCGCGGAGAACGGCAAGGTGATCGTCACCGGCTGCCTGGGCGCCAAGGGCGGCGGTGAGTTTGTGCGCAGCGCTTATCCGCATGTGCTCGCCGTCACCGGTCCGCACGCGACGGCCGAGGTGATGGCGGCCGTCCACGCCCAGTTGCCCAAGCCCCACGATCCGTTTACCGACCTCGTGCCCCCCCAGGGGATCAAGCTCACGCCTGCCCATTACGCCTATCTCAAGATCAGCGAAGGCTGCAATCACCGCTGCAGCTTCTGCATCATTCCCGCCATGCGCGGCGATCTCGTCTCGAGGCCGGTGGGCGATGTGCTGGTGGAAGCGCAACGGTTGCTTCGCGCCGGAGTGAAAGAGCTCCTCGTGGTATCGCAGGACACGAGCGCGTATGGCATCGACGTCCGCTATCGGACGGGGTTCTGGGATGGCCGTCCGGTCAAGACCCGGATGAACGACCTCGCCGCGGCGCTCGACCAGCTTGGACGGGAGCACGGCGCGTGGGTGCGCCTGCATTACGTCTATCCCTATCCGCACGTCGACGACGTGATTGCGCTCATGACGCGCACCCCGGCCGAAGGCGGGCTGCTGCCCTATCTCGATGTGCCGTTCCAGCATGCGAGCCCGCGGATACTGAAGCTCATGAAACGCCCGGCCAATGCCGAGGGCACGCTGCACCGGATCGAAGCGTGGCGCGCCGCGCGGCCCGATCTCGTCATCCGCAGCACCTTCATCGTCGGCTTCCCTGGAGAGACGGAGCGCGAGTTCGAGGAGTTGTTGGCGTTTCTCGGAACGGCGCAGCTCGACCGCGTCGGTTGTTTTGCCTACTCGCCGGTGGAAGGTGCGGGCGCCAACGCGCTCCCCGATCCGCTGCCCGAAGCCGTCAAGGAAGAACGGCGCGCCCAATTCATGGCCGTGCAAGCGCGCATCAGCGCCTCACGTCTGGCACGGCGCATCGGGGAAGCGCTAACCGTGCTGGTCGATGCCCATGGCAAGGACGGGTCGGCGCAGGCGCGCGGTGCTGCGGACGCGCCGGAAATCGATGGCAGCGTGCATGTCGCCAACGCGAGCCATCTGGCCATTGGCAGCTTCGCGCGCGTACGCGTGACCGGCGCCCAAGAGCACGACCTGACCGCGGTGGCGATCTCGTCCTGACCAAGGTCGAGGATTACGCGAACGCCGACATCACTCCATCATTCCCGCCATCGCCAACACAGCTTCGTCATTCCCGCGAACATCACTCCATCATTCCCGCCATCGCCAACATAACTTCGTCATTCCCGCCAACGCGGGAATCCATTTTCGCAGCCAATGCAAAGTCAAAATGGATCCCTGCGTTCGCAGGGATGACGGTGGAGCGCGGTCACTTTCGCGGGGCGACGCCGGAGCGCCGTCACTTTCGCAGGGATGACACCGGAGCGTGGTCACGCGTCGCGCGAATGATCGGATTACGGCTTGGGCAAGTCCGCGTTCGCTAGATCCGCGGCAAGATCGCGCAACACCGCGCCGACCGCGCGGTTCATCGCTTCGGCTAATGCCTCGGGCGTCGTTGCCGTCAAGGGCGCCCGCTGGGTGTATTCGTGCGTCCACACCGGGTTTCCCCCGAGTGTTGCCATGGGCGTGAGATAGAACGTGATGGTGACTTCGGCCACTGCGCGTCCCCCCTGACGGACATCGCCGTACAGCGCGGAGACGAACCCTTCGAGTAGGAAATCGCCCTCGTTTCCTGCGGCACCCGCAGGCACCACGCGCTGAAATATCTTCGCCGCTGCGAGGCTTTTCGCGGTGGCATCCGCCAACATGGTCGCAGGGGGCACAAAGAACTCGTTGTAGTAATCGTTTTCGTAGCCCAACTCGCTCTGGCGATAGACGAAGGATTTGCCGCGAAAAGGCGCCGCCACGTTGACTGCTCCCACGCGAAGCACGGCAGGGTTACGCGTACCGGCGGCCGCAGGAGGAAGCGGCGGATCGAGCAGGAACGTGTGCTTGACCGGCGCCGGACGCGATACGAGCGAGCTGCAACCGGTGAGGCCCCACGCCACGCTCGCGCTCAAGCCCGCGACGATTGCGCGGCGACGACGCGAGCCCGCGTGAGCGGGAGCAACAGGCTTGTCTTTGCGCGCATTCCAGGCGTTCGGCAGCTTCATTGCACTCGCTCCGGCGGGCGCGGCGGCTGGCCAAGGAGAATATTCGCCGGATAGCGTTTGGCATCCTCGGTCAGGTCACGCAGGTTGTCGGTAATCTGGCGCAGGTTCTCGATGGTGGACGCGAGATCGGCTTCACCGCCGCCCAGGATGCGATCGAGACGGCCCAGCGTGCGCGTTAGCGTCGAGAGCGTCTTGGGCAGGTTCGGATCGTCCACGACGGCTCGGACCCGGGCTAGAGCCGCCGCAGCATCGTCGGGAAGCTTCTGCAATGCCGGATTGCCGAGGGTCTTGCGCAACTCGGCGTTGGTCTCGCGCAACCCCGCCATCAACGCGATAGCCTCGG
>JANXZT010000415.1 GCA_025355395.1 Betaproteobacteria bacterium | reverse complement strand
GATGAAGGCGGCGAGATCGGGATTGCTCCTTGCTGCCTGCTCTGCAATCGGGTGCTCGGGCGCCACGGCGCAGAAAGTCACCCCCATGATGGTGTCGGCACGGGTGGTGAACACGTACATGCGGCCGGCGCCGATCGGCGCGCCGATGTCGTCCGCGATATCGTGCGGGAATGCGAACCGCACACCCTGGCTTTTGCCGATCCAGTTCGCCTGCATCGTTTTCACGCGCTCGGGCCAGCCATCCATCTTTGTCAATTGCGCGAGAAGCTCTTCGGCGTAAGCGGTGATCTTGAGGTAATAGCCGGGAATTTCGCGCTTTTCGACGATCGCACCCGTGCGCCAGCCGCGCCCATCGATAACCTGCTCGTTGGCGAGCACGGTCCGGTCCACGGGATCCCAGTTGACGATCTGCGTCTTGCGATACGCAATGCCCTTCTCGAGCATCCGCAAAAATAGCCACTGGTTCCATTTGTAATAATTGGGGTCGCACGCCGCGACCTCGCGCGACCAGTCGATAGCCAGCCCCAGCGCCTGCATCTGGATTTTCATCGCGGCGATGTTGTCGTAGGTCCATCGCGCCGGCGCAACGTTGTTTTGTATGGCCGCGTTTTCCGCGGGCAGGCCGAAAGCGTCCCATCCCATCGGCATCAGCACGTTCCAGCCCTTCATTCGCAGGTGCCGGTACATCACGTCGTTGATGGTGTAGTTGCGCACATGCCCCATGTGCAGCTTGCCGGAAGGATAAGGCAGCATCGAGACGCAGTAGAACTTGCGCGCGCCGGGACGTTCGACCGCGCGATAGGCATCGGCGTCGCGCCAGGCGGCTTGGACGACGGCTTCGATTTCGCGGGGATTGTACGGCTTCATGGCGGCTGGGCCGTCCGGGCAGAAAGAGCGGTGGAACAATAATCAACAATTATACTGGTGGGGTTTTCAGGAGCCGGACGCGGTCGGTCAACGCATCTCCTCATGCTTGCGCCCGGGTGTCGTGGGAGTACCGGCCGTCGGAACGAAGCCCTAGCTTCGCCGTCCAACAGCCACTCCCGCAGCCTCAACGCCACCCCCCCGGTAGAATCACCTCTGCGAGACCACGGGCGCTGGTGACTCCAGGCAGGGGACCCGCCCTTGCAATCGTCCAACCAGAAGCGCTCGAGCCTGATCGCCCATGCATCGACATTTCCTCTTTCCGACATTGCTGCGTGCGACCGGTGCGGCATGGGCGCTCGCGGGCATGTTGGCGGCGTGGTCGGGGCCCACGATGGCGGATGTCGTTCGCACCGAACACGTCGAAGCCGAGTTGGTGGCGAACCAGACGGCGCTCGTCCCCGGAGCGCCGCTGACGGTTGCTTTGCGGCTGAAGCTCGCGCCGGGGTGGCACACCTATTGGCGCAACCCCGGTGACTCAGGATTGCCCACTACGCTCGCCTGGACATTGCCCGCAGGTGTTACGGCGGGCGCCATCGAGTGGCCGGCGCCACGCGCACTGCCAGCCGGGCCGCTCCTCAACTACGGTTACGAAGGCGAGGTGCTCCATCTCGTCGACATTGCTTCGTCGCCAACGCTCCCAACGACGTCCCCGGTGACGTTGAAGGCGCGCGCGGATTGGCTGGTCTGCAAGGAAACCTGCATTCCGGAGGGTGCGGATCTGGCGCTGGCATTGCCGGTCGCTGCCACCGCAGAGACCGACCCTCGCTTTGGTGCGCGCATCGCCGCGACGCGCGCGTCGTTGCCGCAGCCGCTCGTGGATTGGAAGGTGCGGGCAGAGGGCCGCGGCACCGAGATTCGGCTGGTTCTTTCGCCGCCTGCCGTCTCGAGCGCCGCCAATGTAGGCAGCGTGCGCTTCTTTCCCTTTGAACCTGAGCGCATCGAGCCCTCCCGGCCTCAAGCGCAGATGCGCGATGGATCGTCGGTGGTTCTCACCCTCCCGGTGTCGAGCGCGCTCGCCGGCGGCTTTACGCACGTCGCCGGCGTGATTTCTGCCTCCGGCGGCTTGCCAGCCGCGGGCAAAGTCGTGAATGCGGCGACGATTGATGTGCCGCTGGTCGGCGCCGTCACGCCGGGGATACGCGCTGCCGTGCCGACGGCCACTCTCAATCCGGGTGCGGCCACCACCGCCGGCACTGAAATCAGCTTGGTCCTGGCGCTGCTGTTCGCGCTCGGTGGGGGCTTGTTGCTCAATCTCATGCCGTGTGTATTCCCCATTCTTTCTCTCAAGGTGCTTGGGTTTGCAACGCATGACGACAGCAAGGCCACGTTGCGGGCGGAAGCGGTGAGTTTTGCGGGCGGCGTGCTGCTCACGTTTGTCGTGTTGGGATTCATTCTCGCCGGCTTGCGCGCAGCGGGCGAACAGCTCGGCTGGGGCTTTCAGCTTCAATCGCCCGGTGTCGTGACGGTGCTGGCACTTCTTTTTTTCACCCTCGCGCTCAACTTGTCCGGGGTGTTCGAATTCGGCCAGTTGGCGCCACCCGGCGTCGCCGGCTGGTCGGCGAAGAACCGTACGCTCGACGCATTCGGCTCGGGTATTCTGGCGGTGGTGATCGCGTCTCCGTGCACGGCACCTTTCATGGGTGCGGCCCTGGGATACGCGCTGGCAGGCTCCGTCGCGACGACGTTGCCGGTCTTTGTCGCGCTGGGCGTCGGCATGGCACTACCGTATGTGCTCCTGGCCTGGTTTCCGGCGTGGCGTCGGCGTGTGCCGCGCTCGGGGCCGTGGCTCATCCGGTTCAAGCAACTACTGGCATTCCCCCTTTATGCGACGGCAATCTGGCTGGCCTGGGTGCTGGGAGCACAGCGCGACAACGACGCCGTGCTGCGTCTCCTGGTCGCGATGCTTGTCTTGGGTTTCGCACTGTGGACCTGGCGCATCATGCGCACCGGCGGCGCCCGGGGATGGGGATGGGCCGGACTCGCTGCACTGGTCGCGGGGGTGGCCGTGGCCACACCATTGTTCGGCAGCGGCACCGAAGCGGGGCCGGCGCGAGCCGTTGCCGGTCACGATGACGGTTGGCAAGCGTACAGTCCAACCAAGGTCGCCGAGCTGCAGGCCGCAGGCCGCACCGTGTTCGTCGATTTCACGGCTGCGTGGTGCGTGACCTGCCAGGTCAACAAGCGCCTGGTGCTCGATACGCAGGCGATGCGCGACGCCTTTGCCCGCGGCAACGTGGCCTTGCTGCGCGCCGACTGGACCCGGCGCGATGCATCCATCACCCAGGCATTGGCAGCGCTCGGCCGCAACGGTGTGCCGGTCTACGCGGTGTACCGGCCCGGTCAGGCGCCGCGACTGTTGCCGGAAATTCTGCAGCGGCAATTGGTGCTCGACGCAATAGGCGCGGGTTGACCGCGTGGCGATGTCGATGTGGCAGGCGTTTTTCGCGGCGTCGTGGATCATCAGCCTCGATGGATGAATCGCACCTTCGGTGGGCTCTTCGTCGTCGCAAGGGCGTTCCTTGCGACATTTCGCCGCGCGGGGTGATGCGCATGCGAGGGGAGGATTGCGCGAAAACCTAATCTGCAGCATCCGGTTGATTCGCAACGTCGGCAAACACCACTTCCATTTCGCGGCGAAATCGCACCGCATCGTCGTCGGCATCAAACGCCACATCGTCCCATCGCACCGTGGTTCCGGCGGCAATTTCGCGCTTCAACTTCACCCCATGGGCGAGACCAAGCGGCAATCCGCCGCATCGAAGTGATGCCGCGGCGGGCATGAGCTTGCCGTAAACCGTATAGCCACCTTCGCCATCGAGAGCTTCACCGGCGGCCAACCGTCGTTTGGCGGTCGCGACGACATCGCCCGACCAGGTCACTGGCTGACCGGTGGGCTCGTTGCGCAGGCCAACCGAGGCGACACTGATACCAAGCTCGAGGCCGATAGCGTGATACGGCTTGTACATGGCGGCATAGCGTCCGCTCCCGTCGGTCGAGAATCCGTACTCGGTGAAGCAGCGGCGCACATAGTCCTCGCCGCGCGCATCGCCTGCGCGAAACGTCACGTACACGCCCCACCGGAGGTCCCGGAATACCGGGCGGCCATCGCGTTCCATGCTCGAGATCACTTCGACCTGGCCGGCGTGATGCAGGCATCCGCCTTCGCTGCGCGGTCGCAGCACCCGCGGCAGATCGTCGACTCCGCAAGGTGGAAAGGCAAGTCCGTCGGGCGCCGGCGCGAGACGCGTCGCATTCGCCACGGCTGCCATCTCGATCGCGCTCTTGGTGCCATCCAGGAACGAATTGAACATTTGCGCGTTGAAATCACCTGCCGCCACCATCTCCGGCGAAAATCCGTAGTACGGCCACACGGTGTCGGGCGTGGAAGCGTGGTACTCAGGTAAATATTTGGTGCCCTTTCCGGCCGCGACGACCTCGAAGCCCGCAGCCCGGCACCAATCCACCATCTCGCAAATCAGCGCCGGCTGGTCACCGTACGCCAGCGAGTAGACAATCCCCGCGTCGCGGGCGCGCTGCGCCAGCAATGGCCCGGCGAGTGCATCGGCCTCGACGTTGACCATCACGATGTGGGTGCCGTGTGCGCACGCTGCCAGCACGTGGCGGATGCCGGCGGCCGGATTGCCGGTGGCATCGATCACGATTTCGATCTGCGGTGCTGCAATCAGCGCGGGGGCGTCTTCGGTAATCCAGGTGTTCCCGTTTTTCAGTGCGTCCGCGGCCGAACGTGCCGAGTATCGTTCTTCCGGCCAACCCGTCCGCGCCAGCGAAGACCGCGCGCGGTCAGGCGAAAGATCCGCGATGCCAACGATGTGAATGCCGGGCGTGTGCTTTGCCTGCGCGAGATACATCGCACCGAATTTTCCGGCGCCGATGAGACCTACACGCAGCGGCTTGCCTCCGGCAGCACGTTCGAGCAGAAGGCGATGAAGATTCATGAATTCTCCTTTAGGGCAGGGCGAGTGCCAGCCCCAGTGGCACGAACAGCACCGACAGCATGTTGCCGATCAGCACGATCGATGCGACTTTACCGGGCTCCTGGCGGTATTGCTCGGCGACCATGAAGTTGAGCACCGCCGGCGGCAGGCAGCCGAACAGAACGAGCAGGCCCTGCTGGAGGACGTCGAGGCCCAGCAACGGGCCCAGCATCACCGCCATCGCAATGCCGGTTGCCGGACCGATCACTCCGCCGATCAGCCCCAAGCGCCAATCGCCCCAATTCACCTCGGCAAGCCGCGCGCCGAGCGAAATGAGCATCAGGGGAATCAGCGCGTCGCCCGTCATGCGAATGGCAAGCATGGCCCAATCCGGCATCGGAGGATGCGTCAGCGCGAACGCGAAACCGAGGAGGGTGGACCAGACCATCGGATTGCGCAGCAGATCGCCGAAGCGCGCGTGATGATCGACGATCCAGGCGCCAAGCGTGAAGTGGAGCAAATTGGAGATCGTGAACAGCGCGACCATTGGCGCAAACCCCGCTTCGCCAAACGCCAGCACCGCCAGCGGCAACCCCATGTTCCCGCAATTGTTGAACATCATCGGCGGGATGAACGTGCGCCGATCGACGCGCAGCAGCTTAGCGAAGGGGAGCGAAAGCAATCCTGAGCCGACCACCACGCCGATGCTGCCCAGGATCAGCAGCCGGTTTTCCACCACATCGAAATTCTTGCTGGCGAGCGCGGAAAAGACCAGCGCAGGGGCGAGCACATTCATGCTGAGCCGGTTGACCGCCGCCATCTCCGGCTTTACGCGGCGCGCATAGAAATAACCCAGCGCAATGATGGTGAAGACCGGCAGGATGATGCCGAGGATGCGCCCGAGCATGGGCGGGACTATCGGGGATTACCCGTGTCCATGACCAAACCACGACGAAGATTCCGCGCATGTATGACCGAAATTCGCCATGATTTACCCATATGCATGCCCAAGTTCGTCATTCCTGCGAACGCAGGAACTCAAACACCGTGAACATCACCGCTCCGTCATTCCCGCGCACGCAGGAACTCAAACACCGTAAATATCACCGCTCCGTCATTCC
>JANXZT010000396.1 GCA_025355395.1 Betaproteobacteria bacterium | reverse complement strand
GCCGGCTTCGATGCGCAGCGCGTCGATGGTGTAATAGCCCGCATCCTTGAGACCGAATTCCGCGCCTGCGATTTCGAGCGCATCGTAGAGCGTCAGGCACTGGTCGGTCGGTACATAGAGCTCATAGCCGGGGCCGCCAACATAGCTCATGCGGGCGGCCCGAACCCTGGTGTGGCCGACATCGACCTCTCGAGTGGCGCCGAACGGCATGCCCGTCTTCGACAGGTTGTCCGGAGAGATGCGTCCGAGCAACGCTTCGGCCTTGGGGCCCATTAGCGAGATGACCGCATACCCGCTGGTCACATCGACCAGGCTCGCATGCTCGTCCGGAGCGATGTGGCGCTCGATCCAGGAAAAATCACGGGTGGTCTGGCTCGATCCGGTGATGATGAAAAAGGTATCCATGGCGAGGCGCACGATGGTGAGATCGCTTTCAAATTCGCCGCGTACATTGAGCATTGCGGTGTAAACGATGCGCCCAATGGCGACGTCGATCTCGTTTGCTGCCAGGCGTTGCAAAACGTCGAGGGCGTCGCGGCCCTTGAGCACGAATTTCGAGAACGACGTCTGATCGAACACCACGACGTCTTCCCGGCACGCGCGCTGCTCCTCCAGCACATAAGGCAGCCAGCCGGGAGTGTCGAAGGTATAGGAGGGCAGTTGCGCACCGGGCGGCAGGAAATAATTGGCGCGTTCCCAGTTCATCTTGGTGCCGAACACTGCGCCTTTCTGCTTCAGCCGATCATAAAGCGGCGATCGTCGCAGCGGACGCACCGTCGCGAGCTCTTCGCGCGGCCAGCGCATGGCGTAGTGCAGCCCCAGCGACTCGACGGTGCGGACGGCGAGATGCCGGCGGTTGCCGTGCAGAGGCGCAAAGCGGCGGATGTCGACATCCCAGAGGTCGAGCGGAGCGTCACCATGAACGATCCATTCCGCGATCAGCTTGCCGGCGCCCCCGGCGTTGGCAATGCCTGCCGAATTGAACCCGGCGCAGACGAAGTAACGCGCCACTTCCGGCGCTTCGCCGAGAATGAAATTGCCGTCGAGCGTGAAGCTCTCCGGACCATTGAGGAGAAGCTTCACTTCCGCAGTTTCGAGACAGGGCGTGCGGTGAATCGCGTTCTCCATCAGGATCTGGAAATGGTCCCAGTCCTCGGGGAGCAGTTGAAATTCGAAGCGCTCCGGTATGGGATCGATGTTCCACGGCTTCGCATGCGGCTCGAAGCCGCCCATCACCAGCCCGCCCACTTCTTCCTTGTAATAGAGATAGCCATCGGGATCGCGGATGACCGGCATCGATGGCGTAATGCCAGGAATCGGCTTGGTTACGAGATAGAAGTGCTCGGCGGCGTAGAGCGGCACGGTGACACCGGCCATGCGTCCGAACGCACGGGCCCATTGGCCGCCGCAATTGACGAGCGTCTCGCATCGCATAGTGCCCGTTGCATCACCCGCGCGCCACGAAATGCCGGCTACGCGGCTGTCGTGCACGTCCACTGCCGTGACCTGCACGCCTTCGAGCAGTGTCGCGCCTTGCATCCGTGCACCCTTGGCGAGCGATTGGGTGAGATCGGTAGGATTGGCCTTGCCGTCACCGGGAATCCACACCGCGCCGCAAAGATCGTCGGTGCGCAGGATGGGCGCGATGCGGCCGGCCTCCGCTGGGGAGATGAATTCGAACTCTATGCCGAAGCTTTTTGCCCGCGCCATCTGGCGCTTGAGCATCGTGAGGCGCTCCGGCGTCTTTGCGACATTGAGACTGCCGCATTGCTTCCAGCCGGTAGCGAGCCCGGTTTCCTGCTCGAGCGTCGAATACAGCTCGATGCCATATCGGCTCATGCGGGTTGCATTGCGCGTCGCGCGCGTCTGGCCGACAAGCCCCGCGGCGTGCCATGTGGTGCCGCACGTGAGCCGGCCCTGCTCGAGCAAAACCACATCGCGCACGCCGAGGTGTGCCAAGTGGTACGCCGTCGAAACACCCGCAATGCCGCCACCGACAATCACGACCCCTGCCTCGTCTGGCGGAAGCTTCATGCGGCCCTCATGCGGGAATCGTTGATGATCAGAGCTTCAATGCGGCGATGCCGGCGACGACACTCGCGGCACCCGCAATCCGCGCCATGCCGAACCCTTCACGCAGCCAGAGGGCGCCGATCACGGCCGCGAACAGCACGGAGGTCTCCCGCAGGGCCGCCACTGCCGCAACGGGAGCGCGGGTCATCGCCCATAACACGATGCCGTAGGCGGCAACGCTGCCGGCACCCGCCAGGAGGCCACGGCGCCATGAGCGTCGCACGTACGTAATCGCGGCGCGGCCGCGGCGCAACTGGATCCACAGCAGAAAGGGCAGGCCTTCCAGCACACACAGCCATCCCACATAACTGCCGACGTTGCCGGACGCGCGGGCACCGGCGCCATCGACCAGCGTGTACGCGGCGATGATGGCTGCATTGGCGAATGCCCATCCTGCGGCCGCGGCCGAATGGCGGTGGCGTTGCACGAACGCAATGCTCATGATGCCGGCACAGATGAGCGCAATCCCGAGCGCAGTGTGCGGCGTGGGGAACTCCTTCAGGAACAGCACGCCAAGCAGAGTGACCAGGAGTGGCGCGGTCCCGCGCATCAGCGGATAGGCAAAGGACAGGTCGCCCGTGCGGTAGGCCTGCGCGAGGGTGAAGTAATAAGCGAAGTGAATCGTGGACGACAGTGCCATGAACGTCCATGCCACCGGCTCGGGCAGCGGCACGAACGGCACCATCGCAA
>JANXZT010000383.1 GCA_025355395.1 Betaproteobacteria bacterium | reverse complement strand
GGCATTGAGCTGCGCTTCCGGAAGATGCGGGGTCATGACGCCACGCTCGGGATCCAAGCCATCGGCACCCAAGAACAGACGGTCCGCCTGTAGATCGGCGAGTGCTGCTTCGGCCATGTGTCCCGACAAGGAATTCGACTCCGGCCGCAGGATGCCGCCGGGCATGATCAGCCGCACGAAGGGCACATCCGCCAGCAACGAGGCGATGTTCAACGCATTGGTGATCACGTTGATGGAATAGCCATCGAGTTTGCGAATCTGTTTGGCGATCTCTGCGGTGGTGGTGCCGGAATCAAGGATCACCGTTTCGCCGTCTTCGATGAGCGCAACTGCCGCGCGGGCGATGCGCACCTTTTCGGCGTGATGCAGCGTGCGCTTGACCGCCAAAGAGCGATCGTTGTCGTCGCGGCTCAAGAGGGCGCCGCCGTGAGTGCGCTCCAGCGCGCCGCCGGCTTCGAGTGCGGCCAAATCGCTGCGGATGGTCACCGCGGAGGTGACAAAGCGTGTCGCGAGCGCGTCCACGGTTACCCTGCCGTGCTCGCGCAGCAGGTCCAGAATGCGATGGCGGCGTTCTCCGACCAAAAGCCCCGGTTCGCCTTCTGCCGTGGCTGTCTCCGCAGGAGACGGGCTGCTGCCTAAGTGGGTTTGCACATTAAGCCTGTTTTGCCTCGATCAATAAAAAGCCCTCGAACGACACGGGCAGCCGATGCTCCGTGCCGGATACGCTGCCCAGATCGCGGTCGTTGAAGTAGTCGCGAATCTGGTGCATCCCCGGCTGCAAACCGCGCAGCGCGACCTCGCCGTGGAAGCGGTCGGCGAAGAACGCATAGTATAGGTGGCCGCCGCGCTCGATGGCATGCGTCTCCGGCTTGTCGAAGCCGATGTCGTAGAGTTCGCCGCGATATTTCCCTAGCGGCAGCATTTTCTCTTGATAGAGCGCAATCCAGCGCCGCCACTTCGCTTCCTTCTCGGGCGTGAGCAGGAACGAGTCCTTCGGCTTGGGATCTATCGGCCAGGTGAACTTGGTGGAAATGACGGCGCCGACGCCCACCGTCGAGGCGAAGTCATCGTGATGGTCGCTCAGTTCGACATGATCTCCCGCGAACGGCGCGCTCGGGCCCATCAAGGCTTTGAGCGATTTGCCTTTGAGGCGCACTTGCCAGGAACTCTCCGGGTCAGAAGCCGGCGCTTGATTCATGTAGGGAAAATTAAACGCCGAATACGACGTCCCGCAGGGACATACTTCGACGACAGCGTCGGGATTGGCTTTGAGGGCCGCGTCATACATGGCGCGATAGAAGTTCTGCAGTCCCTCGACCGACTCTTCCGGCCGGGCATGGTGGTGCGCCGGATTGAAACAGCGCGGCACGCCATTCAAATGTTGGCCGTCGATCTTCAGGCCGGCAAATCCCCACTCGCCGATGAATTGGGTGATCAGCGCCTGGGTATGCTGCACGGTCTTGTCATAGGCGGGGCAGAGATAGAAGCTGTTCCACCAGGAAATTTTCTGCACGGCGCCCTCCTTGTCGAGCAGCAGCATGTCGGCATGATCGTGCAGGAAATCCGTGCCCGGGGCGACGGACAGGGGCGAGAACCAAAGCCGCGGCTTTAAGCCGCCGGCGCGGATTGTCGAGACGAGTTGCCGCACATCGGCCTCACCGTTCGGATACTTGACCGGATGCGGTGTCCAGTCGCCGATCTTCGCCTGCCAGCCGTCATCGATGACCGCCCATTTCAACCCCAGATCTTGCACCTTGGGCAGCGTGCCTTCGATCAGGGCGGTGGTGCAGTCGCGTTCGTAGCCCCAGGCACACCAGATGGGTTCGTAGCTGGCGGCATTCGGCACCGCAGGCGTCATGCCGCGATCCGCCATGAGCCGTCGATAAGTGTCCAGGGTGCCGAAGTGATCGCGCTCGTGCACCGAAACAAACGTGCTGAGAGTCTGGAAGGTCTCGCCGGCGCGCAGGTAGCGCTTGTCGCGCGAACTGACGGCGAGGCGTACCCCGCCCTTGAGCTCCTGCAAGGGCAACGACACCAGCTTGGGTGACGTTTCCACGTGGCCCACGGCGAGACCTAAGTCCTTGCGCCACACATCGACGATGGGCGTGCCGCCGCCGTAATCGGCAGCCTCCATGCCGAGGAAATTATCCTGAGTGAAACCGCGCGTCACCGGCTGCACCCAGTCGCGCCGATCTTCGTAGGTGGCGCCGGAGTAGCTCCAAAATCCCGGCGCCGCGCGGGATTCGAGCAGCAGAAAATCCCCTTGCGTCCAACCGTGAATCGCCAGGATCGACGCAGACGCATTGCGATAGGACACGCGCACGACGGCGAAACCGGGGTAGCGCCCGTACAAAGTAACCGCGACGGTCTTTTCTATGCCCGCAGCGGACAATCCGGAGAGCGTGAGTTCTGTGCCGGGACCGTTGGCGTCCTCGATGGCGCGCGGCGCGTCGTGTGCATGCAGTGTGAACTGCGCTATGTGCTGTCCATCCTCGAGCAACAGATAGTCGGTGGGGCCCCACGAAGTCATCGGCACGCTGTGCTCCGCGGCGACACGCAGGATTCGCGCGTGAAGCTCCCTGTCCCATTCGATGCGGATCGAGGAATCGCCGATGGCGGCGACTGCGCGGTGGCCGGTGCCGGTGGCCGGCGTCGGTTCGGCGTCCTGGGCCGGCAGCAAGCCGTGGCGCAGCGCCAGCGCCGTGCCGGCGGCCAGTTGGACAAATTGTCGGCGTGACGTTTTATTGGAAATCATGGCCCGCATCCTGCTTAGTTCTAGTGTAGCTCTTGACAGCAGCGAAAATAATAATAATATGAAACGCAAGAATACGAAAGTACGGATAGGGTGATATCTGTCGTTTTATTTCGTTATCCGCAGGGTGAATTGCGGTTCAAAGCAGCTCGTAAAATGAGGGAGATGAAAGCGTGCCTAGCCTTAAGCCTACGGTGATCGTGATAGGGCTGTCCGTCGCGGCGGCAAGCACTGCGCTAGCCGCGGCAGATACAACCCCAGCCAACCCGCAGAGTCAGGGTCCCGAACTGCAAGAAATTGTGGTGACGGGGCTGCGGGCGAGTCTGGAGAAATCGCTGGACATTAAGAAGAACGCCACCGTGGTGCTGGATTCCATCAACGCCGAGGAACTTGGCCGCTTTCCCGATGCCGACGTCGCCGATTCGCTTGAGCATTTGCCCGGCATCACCATCAGCCGCACCACCGGCGGCGAGGGCCAGAAAGTCAGCGTTCGCGGCTTCGGGCCGCAATACAATATTGTCACGCTGAATAACCGGATCCTCGCCACCGACGACGATGCGCGCGATCTGGCGTTCGACGTGCTGCCATCGGAAGTGATTTCGGGCGCCGATGTGCTCAAGTCCTCGGAAGCTTCCGCGCTCGAGGGCAGCATCGGCGGCACGGTGAACCTGCGCACCGCGAGTCCGTTCGACAACATGGGATTCCATGGCGGCGCGCATGCCGAGGGCAATTACAACCAAATGACCTCGCTGCATGGCTACAAGGTATCGGCGTTTGCCTCGGACACGTTGCTCGACAACACCCTGGGGTTCCTGATCGCGGGCGTGCGGTCGGACACTCACACCCGTACCGATGCGCTGAACGCGTACAGCCAGGACATCTACAGTGCGAACGCCTTCCCCTTCGAGGATTCCAACAGTTCGCCGCCCGCGGGGACGCCGCTCGCAGCCGCGCCCTGCTGCATCACCTTTGGCTCGATCTTCGACGAGAAGAAGCGCGATGCCCTGTCCGGGAGCCTCGAGTGGCGCCCCAGCGACGCCTTGAAGCTGGTCGCCGACGGCCTCTGGACCAAACTGCAAGATCCGCAGATTGGTTACAACCAGTCGTATTATTTCCCCTACAGCACCGATCAGAACGGCAACGGCACCTGGTCCGATTCGAGCGCGACGATCAAAAGCGGGGTGGTCACCGGAGTGACGTCGAGCAACTTCACGCCGGAGAT
>JANXZT010000367.1 GCA_025355395.1 Betaproteobacteria bacterium | reverse complement strand
CACGATGATCAACGGCATCGGCGTGGTCGCGTGGGGCGTCGGTGGCATCGAGGCCGAGGCCGGCATGCTGGGGCAGCCGGTGTACTTCCTCACCCCCGATGTGGTGGGTGTGGAGCTCAAGGGCCGGCTGCCGGAGGGCACCACCGCCACCGATCTCGTGCTCACCGTGACCGAAATGCTTCGCACCCAAAAGGTGGTCGGCAAGTTCGTCGAGTTCTTCGGCGAAGGCACCACCACCCTCGCGGTGCCCGATCGCGCCACCATCGGCAACATGGCGCCGGAATATGGCGCCACGATGGGCTTTTTCCCGGTCGACGAAGCGACCGTGGAGTATCTGCGCACGACCGGACGCACGGCGGAGGAGATCGACGCCTTCGAGTCCTATTTTAGGGCGCAGCAGATGTTCGGCATTCCGCGCGCCGGTGACATCGATTACAGCAGGACGCTCTCGCTCGACCTGTCGACCATCAAGCCCTCCGTCGCCGGCCCCAAGCGGCCACAGGATCGCATCGAGCTTGGCAACCTCAAGGCGCAATTCACGTCGCTCTTTTCCAAGCCCTCGGCGCAAAACGGTTTCTCGCAGTCCGCCGACAAGCTCGACCAGCGCTATGCGACGCGATGGGCGCCTTATGGTGTCGGCGCCGTCACCGACGATTCGCAGCAGGTGAAGCCGGGCGTCGAACGCCAGGTGCGGGAGATGGTGGACAATCGCCCGACGGCAGGCGCGGTGGCACCGATTGCACCGTGCAACGTGGAGATCGGCAACGGCGACGTGCTGATCGCGGCGATCACCTCGTGCACCAACACGTCGAATCCGGGTGTGATGCTTGCGGCGGGGTTGCTCGCCAAGAAGGCGGTCGAACTGGGTCTTGCGGTCAAGCCGCACATCAAGACCTCCCTCGCTCCGGGATCGCGTGTGGTCACCGAATACCTCACCAAGGCGGGGCTGCTGCCCTACCTCGAGCAACTGGGATTTGGATTGGCGGCCTATGGTTGCACCACGTGCATCGGCAACGCCGGCGATCTCGCGGCGGAATTCAACGATGCGATCGTCGCCAACGATCTCGTCTGCGCGGCAGTCTTATCCGGCAATCGCAACTTCGAGGCGCGCATCCATCCCAATCTCAAGGCCAACTTCCTGGCCTCCCCGCCGCTGGTCGTTGCCTACGCGATCGCCGGCACCGTGCTCAAGGACCTGACCACCGAACCGCTCGGCATGGGCACCCACGGCCCGGTGTACCTGAAGGACATCTGGCCCACTTCGCATGAAATCGCGGGCGTGATGAGCTTCGCCAGGGACCCCGCGACGTTTCGCAGCCTGTACGGCGATCTCGCCAACGCCAACCCGCTGTGGGGCGCTATTCGCGGTGCCGTCGGCCAGGTGTACGACTGGCCGCGGTCGACCTATATCGCCAAGCCGCCGTTTTTCGACGGCTTCAGCATGGAGGCCGCGCCGGCGACCGAAATCAAGGCCGCGCGCACGCTGGGGATCTTCGGCGATTCGGTGACCACCGATCACATCTCGCCGGCCGGCTCGATCAAGGAAGCCTCGCCCGCCGGGCACTGGCTGCTCGCGCACGACGTGCCCAAGGTCGACTTCAACAGTTATGGCTCGCGGCGCGGGAACCACGAGGTGATGATGCGCGGAACCTTCGCCAACGTGCGCATCAAGAACCTGATGCTTCCGCCACGCGACGACGGCACCCGCGAGGAAGGCGGCGTGACGCTGTTCCAGCCGTCGGGTGAGAAGATGTTCATCTACGACGCCGCGATGCGCTACGTCGCACAGGGTACGCCGACGATCGTCTTCGGCGGCGAGGAGTACGGCACCGGCTCGTCGCGCGACTGGGCGGCCAAGGGCACGCAGCTTCTTGGCGTTCGCGCGGTGATTGCCAAGAGCTTCGAGCGGATTCATCGCTCCAATCTCATCGGGATGGGAGTGCTGGCCTGCCAGTTCAAGGGCACCGACTCGGTGGAGTCCCTTGGCATCAAGGGCGATGAAACGTTCGACTTGATCGGGCTCGAAGGACGGGTAAAGCCGCAGATGGACGTCACGCTCGCCATCCACCGCGTCGACGGGACGACGCAGCACGTGCCGCTGCTCCTTCGCATCGACACCCCGATCGAGGTAGATTACTACGTCAACGGCGGCATTCTGCCTTTCGTCCTGCGCGAGCTCGTGCGGGAAGCCGCCTGACGCGATATGGCGGACCGCGGGCTGGCGATGAAAATTGCTGGCCATCGTTTATCGCATAGCCCGTTCCGCTGTGGCACGTGCGTGCCCGGGCGCCGATGACGCAAGCCGTCGTGTGAATCATTCGGCGCATTCGCTGCGGCGGGCGTTGCTCTTTTTCCTGTTCGCCGGCTTTTGTTTAAGCTCGCTCGACGCGACGGCGAAGTACCTGGTGCACGATCACTCGTTATTCCTGGTGGTGTGGGCGCGTTATGCCGGGCAGATGCTGGTGGTGACGCCCTTTGCCTGGCATCGTGCGGGGCCGGGTTTCTGGCGCACCCGCCGCCTCGGGATCCAGCTCATCCGATCCACCTTCCTGGTCGCAGCGACCGGTGGCTTCTTCGCGGCACTGCGATATCTGCCGCTGGCCGAAGCTTCCTCGATCACCTTCCTTGCCCCGATGTTTGTCGTGCTGCTTTCGGGTCCGCTCCTGGGAGAGCATCCGGGGCGCAACCGGTACATCGCGACCATTGCCGGCTTTTTCGGTGTGCTGATCCTGTTGCGCCCGGGCTCGGCGGTCCTGCATCCCGCAGCACTGTTGCTCATAGGCACGGCATTATTCAACGCGCTCTACCTGATGCTGACCCGCAAGCTTCTCGATGAAAGTCCGCACACCACGTTGTTCTACAGCGCGCTGGTGGGCGCCGTCGGCCTGTCGGTGGCGATGCCCTGGGCGTGGGACGGCAGCCTGCTATCGTGGCGCGAAGGAGGCTTCCTGCTGCTGCTCGGCCTGTGTGCCGGCCTTGGCCATTGGCTGGTTATCGGCGCGTATCTTCTGGCGCCCGCCTCGTTGCTGACACCATTCACTTACCTGCAAGTGATCTGGGCGACCGGGTACGGCTATCTGGTCTTCGCTCAAC
>JANXZT010000322.1 GCA_025355395.1 Betaproteobacteria bacterium | reverse complement strand
AAGCAATGCCATCGCCTCCGTCAAACGGGTGACCGGCGGCGCGGGAATGACGAAGCCGTGTCAGCCATCGCCTCCGTCAAGCGCGTGACGGGCGGTGCTACCCGCTGGGCCGCGGTTGGGCGACAATGCACGCTCCGCCGTCTCGCGCGGCCCTGCGTCGATTGAAGGATCCCGATGAATACCATGTCCGACACCCGTAATCTAGCCGTTATCGGCAAGCAAAAGATGACGCCTTCGGAGGCGTTCGTGGAAACGCTGGTGGCCCACGGCGTGAAGGACGTTTTCGGCATCGTGGGTTCTGCCTACATGGATGCGCTGGATCTCTTTCCGCTCGCCGGCATCCGCTTCATCTCGGTGGCGCATGAGCAGGGCGGGGGCCATATGGCCGACGGTTATGCGCGCGTCTCGGGACGCCCGGGTGTATGCATTGCGCAGAACGGTCCCGGCATCACCAATTTCGTGACCGCGGTGGCGGCCGCGTACTGGGCTCATTCTCCGGTGGTGGTGATTACCCCCGAAACCGGCTCCATGACGCTCGGGCTCGGCGGTTTTCAGGAAACCGAGCAGCTACCCATCTTCTCGAAGATCACCAAGTACCAGGCGCATGTCAACAACAAGGCGCGCATGGCCGAGCTCACCGGCCGCGCCTTCGATCGTGCGCTGCTGGAGATGGGACCCACCCAGCTCAACATTCCGCGCGATTTCTTCTATGGCGATATCGAGTGCGAGATTCCGCAGCCCATTCATATCGAGCGCGGCACCGGCGGCGAGCGCAGCCTGGAGGAAGCCGCAGCCCTTCTCGCGAGTGCGCAATTTCCCGTGATTGTCTCGGGCGGCGGTGTGGTGATGGCGGACGGCGTGGCGGAGGCCGTGCGACTCGCCGAGCTCCTGCAGGCACCGGTATGCAACAGCTATCTTCACAACGATTCCTTTCCCGCCGGGCATCCGCTGTGGTGCGGACCGCTCGGATACCAGGGGTCGAAAGCGGCCATGAAGCTCATCGCCAAGGCCGATGTGGTGCTAGCACTCGGCACCCGGCTGGGACCGTTCGGTACGCTGCCCCAGCACGGTCTCGACTACTGGCCGAAAGATGCCAAGATCATCCAGGTCGATGCCGACGCCAAAATGCTGGGGCTGGTCAAGCCGATCACGGTCGGACTTTGTGGCGATGCCGCGGCCACGGCGCGCGCGCTGATCGCCAAGCTCACCGGTCGCACGCTTGCATGCAAAGCGAACCAGGATTCACGCCTCGCCACCGTGAACCGCGAAAAGGCGGCGTGGGAAACCGAACTCGGCGAATGGGCGCATGAGCGTGACGCGTGGTCGCTCGAGGTCTCCCGCGACTCGAAACACATGCATCCGCGGCAGATGTTGCGGGAGCTGGAAAAAGCGATGCCCGCGGGCGCGATGGTGTCCACCGACATCGGCAACATCTGCTCGGTGTCGAACAGCTATCTGCGTTTCGATCGGTCGCGTTCGATGTTTGCGGCGATGAGCTTCGGCAATTGCGGCTACGCGTTTCCGACAATCATCGGCGCCAAGATGGCGGCACCCGACCGTCCCGCGATCGCGTATGTGGGCGACGGCGCCTGGGGAATGAGCTTCGGCGAAATCCAGACGTGTGTGCGGGAGAACATTCCGGTCACCGCCGTGGTGTTCAACAACGGGCAATGGGGCGCGGAAAAGAAGAACCACGTCGATTTCTACGAGAACCGGTTCGTCGGCGTCAATCTCGACCGGCAGCCGTCGTGGGCGGCGGTGGCGCGCGCCATGGGCGCCGAAGGCCATACTATCGATAGCGTCGCCGAGGTCGGGCCCGCTTTGCGTGCGGCGGCCGACGCGCAGCGCGCGGGCAAGACCACCATCCTCGAAATGATGGTCACCCGTGAGCTCGGTGATCCGTTCCGGCGCGATGCGCTGGCATTGCCGGTGCGCCATCTTGCCAAGTATCAATCGACCGCTGCCAAACGCTGATCGCATGGAGGCTTCGCCGTCGGTCATCGCCGCAGTGAGTGCGGTGATGGCGCGCGCTCGTGCGGCGCAGGCCGTCGCCGACCATTGGACGCAGGCACAGGCTGACGAGGCGGCGACCGCGGCCGGCTGGGCCATCGTCGAGCCGGCGCGCAACCAGGCACTCGCCATGCGCGCCGTGGAAGACACGGGATTGGGCAACGTCGCCGACAAGATTGCCAAGAACCGCCGCAAGACGATGGGTCTCTTGCGTGATCTGCAGGGTGCCAAGTCGGTGGGAATCATCGATGAGGATGCGCAGCGCGGTTTGACCGAGATCGCCCGCCCGGTCGGCGTGGTGGCCGCCATCACCCCCTCGACCAATCCGGGCGCGACCCCCGCCAATAACATCATCAATGCCTTGAAGGGGCGCAATGCGATCGTTCTCGCGCCCTCGCCCAAAGGGCAGTCCACACTCGCCTTGCTGCTCGAATTCGTCCATGCCGAGCTCGATTGCATCGGTGCGCCGCGGGACCTCGTGCAGCAGCTCCCGAGCCCGGTAACCCGCGAGCATACGTTCGAGCTCATGCGTCAGGCGGACCTCGTGGTCGCCACCGGTTCGGGCACCAACGTGCGCGCCGCCTACAGCAGCGGCATGCCGGCATTGGGCGTCGGGGTCGGCAACGTGAGCGTAATCGTCGACGAGACGGCCGATGCCGGTGCGGCCGCGCAAATGATCGCGCGCTCGAAAACCTTCGACCATGCGACAAGCTGCTCCTCGGAAAACAGCGTGATCGTCGTTGAGCGTGTCTACGATGCGTTGGTTGCAGCGCTGGAGCAGCGCGGTGCGGTCATGCTGACCGCCACGGAAGCGCGGCAATTGCAAGGGGCCATGTTCCCGGGCGGCAAGCTCACCTCCGAATTCATCGCGCAGTCTGCCGCACATATTGCAGAGCTCGCCGGTCTCGCCCGCGCAGCGCTCAAGACTGCAACAATGCTCCTGGTCACCGAGACGGGCGTGGGTCCCGGGCATCCGTTTTCGGGCGAAAAGCTCTCGCCGGTGCTAGCCCTCTATCGAGTCGCGAGTTTTGAAGACGCCGCGGCGCTGGCGGAGCGCCTCTTGCGCTACCAGGGTGCCGGACATTCAGTAGGGCTGCACTCGCGGGCGGTGGAGCGCGCCACGACCCTCGGGTTGCGCTTGCCCGTCTGCCGGGTCATCGTCAATCAGGCCCACTGCTTCGCCACCGGCGGCAGCTTCGACAATGCGCTTCCCTTTTCGTTGTCGATGGGGTGTGGGACCTGGGGTCGCAACAGCCTTTCGGACAATCTCAACTACCGGCATTTCCTCAACATCACCCGCGTGGTGCGGCCACTTGCCCCCGATGCGGTGCGCGAGCCCACGGACGACTCGCTTTTTGGCGCATATCGTCACAAATACCCGCGGTGACCGAACCGAGGTCTGCGTGGTCGGTGTCTTGCGGAAGAGACGGCAGTCCCGGCCGTCATTCCCGCGAAGTGACGACGCTCTCCACCGTCATTCCTGCGAAGTGACGACGCTCTCGACCGTCACCCGCGAAGTGACGACGCTCGCTACCGTCACCCGCGAAGTGACGACGCTCGCTACCGTCACCCGCGAAGTGACGACGCTCGCTACCGTCACCCGCGAAGTGACGACGC
>JANXZT010000319.1 GCA_025355395.1 Betaproteobacteria bacterium | reverse complement strand
ATTCGTCGGCGCCAACAACCGTATCGCCGGCAGCGCGGCGCGCGTCGACGGCGACGTGGTCGAGCTCGTGACGGCAGAGCGGCTTGCGGTCCGCGCACGGGCGAGCGGGCCGGTCGAGGTGGGTGACTCCGTCGAGGCGTTCGTGCGGCCGGAGGTCGTCGATCTCGCCCGTGACGCTCTCGAGCTGCCGCCCGCCGCGCAACGATTTTCCGGTCGCGTCGAAAGTCTGCTGTTCGACGGCGCGAATTCCGCGGTGCTCGTCCGCGAGGAAAGGTCGCGCACGGAGATCCGGATTGCGCTGCCGCAGACCGGGCGCTTCGCCGACTTGCGCGTCGACGAGACCGTTGCCTTCGGTTTCGACGCGCAGCGTGCCGTCTGCTTCCGGACAGGCAACCATGGCGGATAAAATCGCCACCGGGCTCGCGGCACCTCGTGCGCGGGTCGCGCTCCTGCTGCTGATGGCGCCGGCGCTGGTGTGGCTCGTCGGCCTCATCGTGCTGCCGCACATCGAACTCGCGGTCCTCTCGCTCCGTGCGCGCGTCGCGCCGCGCCTGTACGAGTTCAGCCTCAACCAGTACCGGACGTTTGTCGACGAGCCGCTGTATTGGCATACGTTCGTACGCACGGCCGCGATCTCGATCCTCGTTACCGTCTGCACGCTGCTGATCGCGTTTCCCGTAGCCTGGTACATCGCGAAGGTCGCGCGCGGCCGGGCAAAGTCGGTACTGTTCGTCCTCTGCCTGATCCCGTTTTGGGTCAGCGAGACCGTGCGCACGCTGGGCTGGATGATCCTGTTGCGCGAATCGGGTGTGCTGCCGCGGCTCCTGGTCGACCTCGGAATCACCGCAGTGCCGCCCGAGATGCTCTACCACGACGCGACGATCCTGGTCGGCCTCGTCTACACATCGATGCTGTTCATGGTCGTGCCGCTCGTCAGTGCGCTCGAGAGCCTCGACGAGTCGCTGATCGAGGCGGCTTACGACCTGGGCGGCAACGGCTGGTCGATCCTGCGGCAGATCGTCGTGCCGCACGCGGCGCCGGGGATCGCGGCGGGCTCGATCGTCGTGTTCATGCTGACCCTCGGCAACTACCTGACGCCGACGCTGCTCGGCGGCAAGAATTCGCTGTGGTTCACCGAGCAGATCTACACACAATTCATCACCCGCTTCAACTGGGAGCAGGGGGCGGCGTTCGGCTTCCTGCTGCTGGTCCTGTCCACGGCGATCGTCTGGTTCGGACTGAAGCTCACCGGCCAGCGTTTCGGCGACGTGATGCGGCGCTCGTGATTCCGACGCTGCCGCGATCGAAGCTTTCCCGGTACGCGACGGCCGCGTACGTCGTGGCGTTCTTCACGTTCCTGTTCGTGCCGCTCGTCGTCGTAGCCGTGTTCGCATTCAACAACGCCAACTATCCGGCACCGCCGTGGCGCGGCTTCACGCTGGACTGGTTTGTCGGCGGCGCGAACGCCAGAAGGGGACTTTTCGCCGACGCGCCGCTGCTGAAGAGCGTCGCCACCAGCGTGCTGGTTGCCGGTTGGGTGACCGTGCTCTCGGTGGCGGTCGGCGCGGCCAACGCGTTCTTGTTGGAGCGCGTCGAGTTCCGCGGCAAATCGGCACTGTCGCTGCTGATGCTGGCGCCGCTGGTGATCCCCGGTGTGATCCTCGGCATCTCGATCCTCGCGTTCGCAAGCCGTCTCGCGCAGTTCGCAGACGACGCCTGGGGTGTCGAGCTCGACTTCCTGCGACCCGGATTGCCATTGGTCGTCGCCGGCCAATTCTCCTACATCGTGTCGATCGCGACGCTGACGATCGCGGCGCGCCTCAAGCGTTTCGATGCCACGCTGGAAGAGGCCGCTTTTAATCTGGGCGCATCGCGCGCCGCCGTGCTGTGGACGGTGACCCTGCCCTACCTCAAGCCGCCGCAGCGCCGAGGAGACGGCGCGGGCGAGCAGGATGTAATCGGCGCACAGCCCTATGACCCGATAGCCCATGGAGACGTAGATCTTGGCGTGCGCCGGCGTGTGGGCGTAGCCGCACAACGCGACGTGTCGATTCTCGCACGCGCGGGCGACCCGCGCGACCGCCGCCTGCACCTCGGGGTCGCCGATCCTGCCGGATTTGCCCATGCTGCCCGACAGATCGAAGGGGCCGATGAACGCGGCGTCGAGCCCGGGCACGTCCAGAATGCTTTCGATGTTCTCCACCGCCTCGATACGCTCGATCTGGATAATGAGCGCGATCTGGTCGTTCGCGCTCTGCATGTACGCTGCAAATTTCAGATCGAAGCGCTGCGCCGGCGTGACGCCGACGCTGCGAACTCCCGCAGGCGGATACTTGCACGGGCGCACCGCAAGCTGCGCGTCCTGGGCGTTATTCACCAACGGCACGACAATACCGGTCGCCCCGATGTCCAGGGCTTTCTTGATGGACGCCTCGTCGTTCCAGGGCACCCGCACGACGCGAGGCACTTGGCAGATTGGGACTAAAGGCACTTCATGCAAAGTCAACGACGCGCGCTCTCGCCAACTTCGCCACCAAAACAGGCATCGCCCCATTGCATCAGGATTTTGTCCGTAACCTTGCTTCCATCCATCGTATCTGGATATACCTTGCAGCTAGGTAACGAAGGATGGAATGTGCTTTCGATCGGCACGGGCAAAATGGTGCCTCATCGATCCCAGGTAGAGCAACAGCAAGCCTCATTCGGTCGATACTGAGCATGGGAAAATCCTTTGTAACAGCCTTGGCCTTAACCTGAACCACTACCTACCCGGCCCTTGCGATTGCGGGGCGTTGCTGCAGCGCGGTATAATTGTGAGGTTTTGCAGGCGCGCTTCGTGTCGGAGCGCGCTTTTGGCATGGGGCGAGTGCGGGCGATCCATCGATGCGCAAAAAGCTCGTCGTCGGCAACTGGAAGATGAATGGTGGGCTCGCGACAAACGCGAAGCTCCTCCATGCGCTTGCGGGCGGTTGGGATGCGCGGGCAGGACGGGCGCTTGCGGTTTGCGTTCCCTTCCCCTATCTGGGACAGGCGCAGGCGGCGCTCATGGGCACCACGATTCGTTGGGGTGCGCAGAACGCAAGCGAGCACGCGGCGGGGGCGTATACCGGCGAGGTCGCCGCGTCCATGCTCGCGGAGTTTGGCTGCCACTACGCCATCGTGGGCCATTCGGAGCGCCGCCAGCGCTATCGCGAGTCCGACGCAGAAGTTGCGGCCAAGGCGAGCGCAGTTCTGGCCGCCGGCCTGACGCCGATTGCCTGCGTCGGCGAGACGCTTGCGGAGCGGGAGGCAGGAGCGACGGAAGCGGTCGTCCTGCGGCAGCTCGATGCCGTGCTCCTGGCGTTGTCGGGCGCGGCAAAAGGGATGGTCGTTGCCTATGAGCCCGTGTGGGCCATCGGAACGGGAAAAACTGCCCGGCCGGAGGAAGCCCAGGCCGTGCATGCGACGCTCCGCGCGCGCCTTGAAGCTTCGGGTGCCGGTGATGTTCCGCTGTTGTATGGCGGCAGTGTGAAGGGCGACAACGCCGCGGCGCTGTTCGCGCAAAAGGATATCGACGGCGCGCTGGTTGGCGGCGCGTCACTGCAAGCGAACGAATTTTTGGCGATTGCCGGTGCCTAATCCGATTGGGTCGCATTGCCGGAAGCCGGGAGCACTTAAATGAGCATTCTTGAAACGTTCCTGCTGGTGGCACATGTGATGGTTGCCATCGGCATCTGCGGATTCGTGCTGTTGCAACACGGGAAGGGCGCCGACATGGGGGCCGCTTTCGGTAGCGGCTCGTCGGGGAGCGTTTTCGGTTCGGCCGGCTCCGCCAACTTTCTTTCCCGCACCACATCGGTTCTTGCCGCCGCCTTCTTTTTGTCGAGCTTGGGCCTCACGTGGTACGCCTCGACGCGGGCGTCCCCGCGCAGCAGCGTGCAACAGGGCGTGATGGATCGCTTGCCGCCGTCGAAGGCCGCCGACATTCCATCGACACCGGCCCCCGCGACGCCCACGGCCGGCGCGCCGGTGTCATCGGGCGGCGCCGAGGCGGGTAAGTCCGCCGCACCCGCCGACCCGACGTCGAAAGCGGGAGAAGTACCGAAATAGCGATTATCAGCATGGGCGCCGGCCTCTTTGGCGGCCGCGGCGCAGGCAGGCCGCAAGGAATTCGAAATGCCCACGTGGTGAAATTGGTAGACACGCTGTCTTGAGGGGGCAGTGGCGAAAGCTGTGCGAGTTCGAGTCTCGCCGTGGGCACCATCGGATCAATGTCTCGATTGCCATGGGTGTGGATCGACGACAGCAGCCAGGAGATAAGCGCGGGCCGACGGTGGCCGCGTTTCGAACAACGGTGTGGTAAGAGGCTTCGCCGCGTGCATCAAGCACCGGCCGGCGTTCCCGATTACCGCGGTCTTGCCGGCTTCGGCCGGAATTTGCGGGGGGGCGCGTGCGGCACATCCGCACGGCTTCCGACGACATGCTCGAACAGTATTTCCCCATCCTTCTTTTCATTCTCTTCGGCCTCTTTCTTGCAGCCGTCATGCTGAGTGTGGGCAAGCTTGTTGCGCCCAACAAGCCCGATGCACAGAAGCTTTCTCCCTACGAATGCGGATTCGAAGCCTTCGAGGATGCCCGGATGAAGTTCGACGTCCGCTATTACCTGGTCGCCATCCTTTTCATCCTGTTCGATCTCGAGATCGCTTTCCTGTTTCCGTGGGCGGTGGTGTTGCCCGAAATCGGATTTGCCGGATTCGTCGCGATGATGATTTTCCTGCTGATCCTCATCGTGGGATTCATCTACGAATGGAAGAAGGGCGCGCTGGAGTGGGACTGAATTCCCTTGGGCGGAGAGACCCGGTAATCCGGCTAAGTCGCGCTGTTCGCGCCGCACATCGATTGCAACCAAGGTCGTCATTGTGAGCATTGAAGGCGTTCTCGAGAAAGGATTCGTCACCACGTCGCTCGACGCGCTGATCAATTGGTCGCGCAACGGGTCGATGTGGCCGATGACGTTCGGACTCGCGTGCTGCGCGGTCGAGATGATGCACGCGGGTGCCGCGCGCTATGACCTCGATCGGTTCGGCGTCGTGTTCCGGCCGAGTCCCCGGCAATCGGACGTGATGATCGTGGCGGGAACATTGTGCAACAAGATGGCCCCGGCGCTGCGCAAGGTATACGACCAGATGGCGGAGCCGCGGTGGGTGATATCGATGGGCTCCTGCGCCAATGGCGGGGGCTACTACCACTATTTGTATTCGGTCGTGCGCGGTTGCGACCGGATCGTGCCCGTCGACATCTACGTTCCGGGTTGCCCGCCGACGGCTGAGGCGCTGCTGTACGGGATCATCCAACTCCAGAACAAGATCTGGCGCACCAACACCATCGCCCGCTGATGACACGAATCGAAACGCTGGTGGCGAGCCTCGCCGCGGCTTTTCCCGCGGGTGAGGCCAAAGTCACCGTCGCACTGAGCGAGGTAACGGCGGTGGTCCCGCGGACTCGCCTGCACGAGACCATGCGCGCGTTGCGCGACCGCTCGGAGCTCGCGTTCGAGACGCTGCTCGATGTTTGCGGCGTCGATTACTCGGCGTACGGCAACGGAGCCTATGAAGGGCCGCGCTATGCAGTTGTCTACCACCTCCTTTCGCTCGCCTACAACGCGCGGCTGCGGGTGCGCAC
>JANXZT010000308.1 GCA_025355395.1 Betaproteobacteria bacterium | reverse complement strand
CAACAAGCTGGCCAAGCGATTGCGCGGCCTTGTCGGCCGCGCAATCGGCAATTTCGACATGATCGCCCCCGGCGACCGCGTGATGGTCTGCCTGTCCGGCGGCAAGGACAGCTACGCGCTGCTCGACATCCTGCTCTCGCTCAAGGGCCGGGCGCCGTTCCCCTTCGAGCTCATCGCCGTCAATCTCGACCAGAAGCAACCGGGCTTTCCCGCGGAGGTGCTGCCACGTTACCTGGAGGCGCGCGCGGTCCCATTCCGCATCGTCGAGCAGGACACCTACAGCGTGGTCAAGCGTGTGATTCCGGAAGGCGGCACCCTGTGCTCGCTCTGCTCGCGACTGCGGCGCGGAGCGCTCTATCGGGTTGCGGCGGAGATTGGTGCGACCAAGATTGCATTGGGCCACCATCGCGACGATATTCTCGCGACCTTCTTTCTCAACCTTTTTTTCGGCGGCAAGCTGAAGACGATGCCGCCGAAGTTGGTGTCCGACAATGGCCGGCATGTGGTCATACGCCCGCTCGCCTATGTGCGCGAGCGGGATCTCGCCCGCTACGCGGCCTTGATGCAGTTTCCCATCATCCCTTGCAATCTTTGCGGCTCGCAGGAGCACCTGCAGCGGAAGCAGGTAACGGCCATGCTGCGCGATTGGGAAAAGCGCTTTCCCGGTCGAACCGAATCGGTGTTCACCGCGCTCTCCAATGTGGCTCCGACGCACCTCATGGACCGCGTCCTGCACGACTTCAAGAACATCGGCCCGACCGGCCAAGTCGAGTCCGCCGGTGACATCGGATTCGATGTCGATACCGATCTCGAGCGGGCAACGGATCGGATGGCGGGGGAAAGCAGCCTGCACCCTGGCGTGGCAGTGCACGTGCTGCATCCCAAGGACTGAAATTACCTGCGACAGTGGTGCTTCGCTACCGGACCGTGTCCTTGCTTTGCCCGAACAGCACCTTGCGCGATTGCTCGTCGCTCACCGACGGTATGGTGTTGATGGTCAATGCGAGCGCATAAGCCCGTTGCACCGCGGGACGCGCGGCGATGGCCGCTTTCCAGCGCGCGAGATGCGGAAACTCGCCGATGTCCTGGCCGTGCCGCTCCGGTTGCACCCACGGATACGACGCCATGTCGGCAATGGAATATTCCACTGCGAGATACTCGCGATCGGCAAGACGGCGATCCATGACGGCATAAAGGCGACCCGTTTCGTTCACGTAGCGATCGATGGCATACGGGATCTTTTCGGGCGCATAGCGCGCAAAGTGGTGGTTCTGGCCCGCCATCGGACCGAGGCCCCCCATCTGCCAGAAAAGCCATTGCAGGCAATCGTTGCGACCCCGCAACGACGGGGCAATGAACCGTCCGGTCTTGTCGGCGAGGTAGAGCAGGATCGCGCCTGACTCGAAGAGCGCAATGGGCTCGCCGCCGTCGACCGGCGCATGATCCACGATTGCCGGAATCCGGTTGTTCGGCGATATCCGCAAGAACGCGGCATCGAACTGGTCGCCCTTGCCGATGTTGATCGGCTTCACATTGAAAGGCAGCCCCGTCTCCTCGAGGAAGATCGTGATCTTGTGGCCGTTGGGTGTGGTCCAGTAGTAGAGGTCGATCACGGAGTTCTCATTTGCGGGTTGCGCGCTTTTTTGCGACGTCGATATCGAGATACTTCCACGAAAAGCCGAAAATCGACGGGTAGTATCCCTTGAGCCACGGCTGCGCGAAGGCATTGCCGATCGGATAGACCTGATAAAAGATCGGCGCGTAGGCCTGCACGATGTCCGACATGCGCCGTGCCTGCCGGTTCCGCTCCGGCCCGGGGGGCGTCCGCAGGAAGGCCTCGTATGCCGCGTCGTAGTCGGCGTTGCGAAAGTGCGAGCGATTGGTGTCCGGCGGCGCCTTGCCCCACAGCGTCGACAGGATCACGAAGCCAGACGGGCCTGGCGAGCGATATCCGAGATTGAACAGCTGCAGCTGGCCGGCAAGGCTCTGCTTCAGAAGCTCCGCGAACGGCGCGGTGTTGATCTGCATGCGCAGACCAATCGCCTTCATGCTCGACAGCCACAGGGCATCGGTCTCGCGCGACAGCGAATCCGGAGGGGAGCTTTGCGTAAGGGTGAGCGGCGTGCCACCCGGCGCTTCACGATAGCCGTCGCCGTCGCGATCCTTATACCCGAAGCGGTCGAGCAGCGCGCGCGCCGCCACCGCGTCAAACGATGATTTTCCATCGCGCGTTGCATCGTGCGCCTCGATGCCCGGCGGCAGCAGTTGCATTGCGGGCAATGCGTTCCCGCCGTAGATGACGCGAATGAAATCCGGTGTATTGAATCCCATGCCGATGGCGCGCCGCAGCGCAATGCGCTCGGGCGCGTAGCCGCCGACCGCCGGGTCGTCCATGTTGAAGTACGTGTAGATGAGCGCCGGCACCACGAAGCGGACGTGGTGAATGCCGCGTGCTGCGTAATCGGGCCGCAGCTTGCCGTCCTGCAGCAGGCGCCGCGAGGCGCCGCCGAGCTGCACATAGTCGAAGTCGCCTTTCTCGAATCCCAGCACCTGGGGTATTTCTTCTTCGACGATCTCGAGTTCGATCCGGCCGACCGCGGGCAGCCTGACACCCTTCATGTCCGCGACGATCGGGGCGAGCGCGGGATCGGCGGCCTCCGGAAACGCCAAGGTCCGGTAGTGCGGATTGGCTTCGAGCACGACCCGCGAGCCGCGCTTCCATTCCTTCAACCGGTACGGCCCCGTGCCGACCGGGCCGGTTGACGTGTCGGGCCCGCGCGCCTCGATCACCTCGCGCGCGACGGCAAACGACTGCCAGTTGGCCAGACGCTCGAGCAGCGTGTAGTCGACCTGTGTGAGCGTGATCTGCAGTGTGTGCGTGTCAAGCGCCCGCAATCCCGCGATCGGCGCATCGTAGTCGAAGCGCCCGCCGGGCTGGCGTGCCGCGTCGACAATCGCGCGCGCGCCGGCGATCAGATCGGTCAACGCCGGCTCGCCGCCACCCTTGAGATTCGGATCGAGCCAGCGCTTCAGCGAATACACGTAGTCCGCGGCGACAAGCTCACGCGGCAGTGTCCTGAACGCGGGATCGTCGGTGAAGCGGATGCCCTTTTGCAGCCGGATCGTCCACGTCTTGCCGCCGTCGGTGATCTCGGGCAATGCCGCCGCGGTGTTCGGAACGATGCGTGCCGGCTCGGCGAGGTACGTGTACTGGTACAGACCCTCGAATATCGCGTTGGAGACACGCACGGAGTACAGATCGCCGATCTGCTGGGGGTCGAGCGCCGTCACGTCCGGAAACGGGATGCGCAGCACCTTGGCAGGGTCCGCCGCGCAGGCCGATGCCGCGAGCCCGGCGATCATCAACGCAACGGGCAGTCGCGCCAGGCAATTCATCGCCATGTTCCGGAGGGGGCCTAATGAATTGTAACGCCCGTTAGAACGTACCGGGGTACGCCCCGCCGTCGAGCAGAATATTCTGCCCGACAATGAATCCCGCCTGCACGCTGCACAAGAACGCACACATCGCACCGAACTCGTCCGGCGTGCCGAAGCGTCCGGCCGGATTGGCCTCACGGCCGGCCTCCCACACTTGGTCGAATGATTTGCCGGTCGCGCTCGCCCGCGCCTGCATCGTGGTTTTCAGGCGAGCAGTATCGAAGAAGCCCGGCAGGAGGTTGTTGATGGTGACGTTTTGCCGCGCAACCTTGCGCGCCACGCCGGCGACAAATCCCGTCAGGCCGCTACGCGCACCGTTGGAGAGGCCGAGGACATCGATCGGCGCCTTCACCGCGCCGGACGTGATGTTGATGATGCGGCCAAACTTCCGCGCCATCATGCCATCCACCGTCGCCTTGATGAGCTCGATCGGCGTCAGCATGTTGGCATCGAGCGCGCGAATCCACACCTCGCGATCCCAGTCGCGAAAATCTCCTGCCGGCGGCCCGCCCGCATTGTTGACGAGGATGTCCGGTTGGGGACACGCCGCAAGCGCCGCGGCGCGGCCTTCCACGGTGGTAATGTCCGCCGCCACCCAGTGCACCACGCATCCTGCGCGTTCACCGATATCCTGCGCGGCGCGGCGTGTTGTCTCTTCGGTCCGCGCGACAATCGTCACATCGACCTGCGCATTCGCCAATGCCTGCGCGCAGCCGCGTCCCAAGCCCTTGCTTGCGGCGCACACGAGCGCCTTGCGACCGGCAATACCGAGATCCACGTTTTCTCTCCTATAGTCGTCAAATTTCGAAGCCCGCGCGACGAGCAACTGTCTTCAGCCAGGCAGCGTGCGATTCATCGGACCTCTACTCCGCCGCCGCAATCGACGCTTCGCGAGGCGCTGCGCCACGGCGCGCCTGCATGACGGTGGCGATGGCGAGCAGCAGGAATCCCGCGATCAGCACCAGAACCATGCGCGGTTGTCCATGATCGAGGAGCAGACCGGCACACACGGGACCGATGGTCGAGCCGAGGTCCAGGCCGGAATAGACGAAACCATACGTGCGGCCCGAGGCGCCGGCGGGCGTTACGCCGCGCACGATCATGTCCCGCGAAGGACCCGTGCACCCAAGAGCAAAGCCGGCGACCACAAAGATAGGAATGAGCCACGCTGCGGGCATCGGCGCGACCGCCACCAGCAACAGGAGCGCCGCGCCTATCGTCAGCCCGGTCGCCGCCACGACATCGTGTCGCCGCGTCCGGCCGGCCAAAAAGCCGCCCGCCACGATGCCTGTAGTGCTGCCAAGGAGGTAACCGGTAATGGCCGACGTGGCGATCACCATCGGCACGCTGTACGCGCTGTTCAATGCCGCAGCGCCGAAGGTCTGGATGCCGATGGTCGCCGTGGTCAAAAGGGAAAAGAAGAGAAAGCACAGCAGCACCGGCGTCTGCAGGAACATGGCGAATCCCTGGCCGGCTCGCGGGGTATTTCCGCGGTGCCCTTGCGTCACCAGAAGCCGCGCCTGCGATGCGACGAGGCAGAGTGCGACGAAACCACCGATGCCCAGCAACACCAGGGCCGTGCGCCAGCCCAGCGCACTCCCTAACGCATAACTGCAGACCGGGGCCAGCGCGTATCCCAGGCTGCCGCCCACACCGTGCATGCTGAAGGCGTGCCCGAGACGGCGCGGATCGACCCGCGCATTGAGGATCGCGAAGTCTGCCGGGTGGAAGACGCCGTTGCCGATACCCATGAGTGCCGCCAGCGGAAAGAGCCACCCAAACGCCGGCGCCGCACCGGTGAGCGCGGTGCCGCCCGCCAGGAGCGCCATCCCCCCCAGCAGCACAGGGCGCGCACCGAAACGGTCGACCGCGAATCCGGCGCCGAACTGGCAGAAGCCGCTTGCGACGTAGAACACACTCATCACCGCGCCGAGTGCGGCATAGCTCACACCGAACTCCGCCTTGAGCAAAAGGAAGAGCGGCGGAAGCGCCAACTGAAAGAAGTGCGAGAGGCAGTGTGCCGAGGCGACCAGCCCGATCACCTTGGCATCGCGGTGGAACGCGCCGGCAGACGGGGACTCCAACGGGGAATTGAGTGCAGGCATGACCGGGTACGGCCTCTACTATACTGGAGTGCGTACGCCCGCGGGCCGCGCTCCCCGGCGTGCACGCCCGCCGGAGTGAAAGGTAATAAGGCCCGTGCGCGACTAACACGGCCGGCCAGTGAAAGATGGAGAAAACAATGGTGGAAAAGGTCAGCAAAGCGGATTCCGATTGGCGCAACGCGCTCACCTCCGAGCAATACCGCGTGACGCGCAAGAAAGGCACTGAACGCGCGCATTCGGGCGAATACTGGGACAACCACGCCGAGGGCATGTACCGCTGTGTGTGTTGCGGTACGCCGCTTTTCGGCTCCGATACCAAGTTCGACTCGGGCACCGGATGGCCAAGCTTTTCGGCGCCGATCGCGCCGGAGAACGTTCGCAACGAGGACGACTCGAGCTTTTTCACGCGTCGAACCGAGGTCGTGTGTTCGGCATGCGATGCCCATCTGGGACACGTGTTCGACGACGGCCCCGCTCCGACCGGGCTGCGCTATTGCATGAATTCGGCCTCGCTCAAATTCGAGCCGAAGACGTAGCCAAGCATCGTCTCGGGCACCGGTCCACGGGTCTCGCGAACCGATGCGCATCCTCCTCGCCGAAGACGACCGGATGATCGGCGCGAGCGTCCAAAAGGGCCTGCGCCAGGATGGCTTCACGGTCGACTGGGTGCAAGACGGCCGGGCTGCCGAACTGGCATTGACCGAGGGCGTGCACGACGTCCTGCTGCTCGATCTCGGCCTGCCGCGCAAACAGGGCCTCGAGGTGCTGGAGGCGATGCGCCGGCGCGGCGACACGCGCCCCGTGCTTATCGTCACCGCGCGGGACGCCGTGGCTGATCGCGTTGCCGGGCTCGATGCCGGTGCCGACGACTACGTGGTCAAGCCGTTCGCGCTCGACGAGCTTGCCGCGCGCATACGAGCGCTGTTGCGGCGCCAGACGGGCCGCGCCGATCCCGTGCTGGCGTACGGCGACATCGAGTTGCGCCCGGCCACGCGGGAAACACGCGTGCGCGGCGAGCCGGTGGCGCTTTCGCCGCGCGAGTTCGCCATTCTCCAGGCCTTGCTCGCGCGGCCGGGCGCCGTGTTGTCGCGCGCCCAGCTCGAGGAAAAGCTGTATGGCTGGGAGGATGAAGTCGAAAGCAATGCGGTGGAAGTCCATCTTCATGGCCTGCGCCGCAAGCTCGGCGCCGAGCTGATACGCAATGTGCGTGGGGTCGGCTGGATGATCGGCAAGCCGCCGTGAAGCGCACGCCGTCGTTGCGCGCCGCGCTGATCGGATGGCTCGCGCTCGGCCTCCTGAGCGCCGTGTTCATCGCCGCGATTGCCACCTATCAGCGTGCCAGGGAAGAGGCGAATGTCTTGTTCGATTACCAGCTACAGCAGATGGCCGCATCGCTTACGGGGATGCCGCTCGCAGCCAACGCGCCGCCGGGGGCACCCCCGGGTGCCGACGCGCTGGTGGTGCAGGTGTGGGACCGCAACGGGGTGCAGGTCTATCTCTCCCAGCCCCAAAGCCGTCTTCCGCAGCACGCGCAGCTCGGCTTCAACACCGTAGTGGCCGAGACGGGTCAATGGCGCGTGTTCAGCATGCTCGCGGGGCAACAGGTGGTGCAGGTCGCACAACCGATGAGCGTGCGCAGCGCGCTGGCCGCGAGCATGGCCTTGCGCACCATCGTGCCTCTGCTGGCAGTGATGCCATTTCTCGCGATAATGGTGTGGTTCGCGATTGCCCGGGCGCTCCGTCCCCTCGATCGGCTCGCGCGCGCAGTCGGCACCCGCTCGCCCCGCGTACTCGAGCCCCTTTCCGACGTCGGCCTGCCGCGCGAAGTCACGCCGCTGGTGCAGGCATTGAACGGATTGCTGGAGCGCCTCGACCACGCACTGGATGCGCAGCGCACGTTCATCGCCGACGCGGCGCACGAGCTTCGCACACCGCTGACCGCGGTTCATCTGCAGGCGCAACTGGCGCAGCGGGCAGCAACCGGGGAAGAACGCCACGCGGCGTTCGCGGAGCTCACCACGGGCCTCGAGCGGGCGACCCATCTGGTCGAGCAATTGCTCACCTTGGCGCGGGAAGAGCCGGGCGTGGCCGAGCGGCCTTTGGCACCGGTCGAACTCGGCGAGCTTGCACGCAGCGTCGTCGGTGAGCACGCCGCTGTCGCGTCGTCGCGCGGCATCGATCTTGGCGTCACCAATGTGGCCGACGCCAATGCCCGTTTCGTGGTGAACGGCGATGCGGCCGGTTTGCGAACGTTACTGTCCAATCTCGTCGACAACGCGGTGCGCTACACCGGACCCGTTGGTCGCGTCGACGTGAGCGTCGGCGCGACCAACGGAAGTACAACCCTCACCGTGCGCGATACCGGACCCGGCATTGCCCCCGCCGAATATCCACGTGTTTTCGATCGCTTCTACCGGGCGCAAGGGGCGACGGCTCCCGGCAGCGGACTGGGTCTCGCCATCGTCAGGCGCATTGCCGATCGGCACCGCGCGACTATCGAGCTTGGCCCCGGAGGGTTGCGCAACGCGTCGGACCCGTCCAACACGGCCCACGTCGGCGGACTCTGCGTGGCGGTGCATTTTCCTGCTGAAAACCGGCCCCTCCCGCAACGCAATGGTTGATATGGCGGCCGCCGACCC
>JANXZT010000135.1 GCA_025355395.1 Betaproteobacteria bacterium | reverse complement strand
CTCGCGTTCATGGCCGGGATGCAGGCAGCGCTCGCCACGGTGCTCAAGCGCCTCGACCCGAAAGCGCTCGAGCAGCGCTCGGGCCAGCCGTCACTGGTTGGCTCCTTCATGCCCGGCACCCACAAGGCGCGACTGTGGGATGAGTACACTGCATTACACGCCGCGATATTGCGCGACGCCGACGCTGACTTCCAGTCGCTCTTCGGCCGTGAGTTCCTGAGTGCGTATCAAACCCAGGTGAGCCGGCTGCGTGATCACACGGGGCCGCGGCCAGGAACCTGACGCATCATGCGCCTCGAAATTGCCGTCTTGTCCAAGGCCGGTGGGCGCGAGCCCAACGAAGATGCCTTTGGCTGCTGGTCGGCGCGCGACGCTAGCTTTTGCCTGCTTTCAGACGGGGCCGGTGGCCACGGCGGCGGCGACGTCGCCTCCAAGCTTGCAGTGCGCGCAGCTTTGGCGTGGTTCCAGAACTCGCCCGAGTGTTCGGGCGCGAACATCGCGTCGGCGTTGCGCTCGGCACACGACGCGATCATGTTGAGCCAGCGCGCAGGGGACGGGCTTGCCAATATGCGCGCGACCGCGGTGGTGCTCGCGGTGGATACGGCGCACGCCTCGGCGTTTTGGGGCCATCTCGGCGACACCCGGCTTTATTGCTTCCGGAATGAGGCGCAATTGGCCCGGACCAAGGATCACAGTGTGGTCCAGCGCATGGTCGACGCCGGTTATCTGCGCGAGGAGGATCTGCGCCGCGCGCCTGATCGCAGCCAGCTTTTCGCCGCACTGGGACAAGACGAAAACTTTTCCCCTACGGTTTCGGACGTGCCGTTGGCGCTAATCGATGGCGACGCGTTTCTGTTGTGTTCCGACGGCTTCTGGGAATATATCGACGATGCGGCCATTGCCGAGGCGCTCGCCGGCGCGGCAACCCCCGAGCACTGGCTCGCCAGCATGGAGCAACAGGTCATCGCGCACGGTGGCAAGGACCAGGACAATTATTCCGCCATGGCCGTGTGGTGTGGCGAGAATGCCCGAATGCCAACGGCGTCACCGCGGCCGGAGCGAGACACCTGACCCGCCCCGGGTTCCGTCGGGCGGAAGTGGCGGCAACATGCGGGGTGACAGCGTGCCGCATATGCGTGCATCATCGGGGTTGCCGAAGGCTGTCGTTGGCCGGATTGCCGTGGGAGAAACAGGATGACAAACCGCAAGTCGATCGAATATGCGCAGGAAGGGTACACGGCGGCACAGGCCGCGGTGTTGGCGTTGTTCGCCGCCGGCATGATCGTCGGTTGCGCGACGCCGCCAACGGCCGTCCCGACTTCCGCTCCGGCCGCCGTCGTCGCCCCGCCTGCGCCGGTCGAGCCTCCCAAGCCGACCGTCGTCGTTCCCGACCTTCCTCCCGCCCAAGCGAAGGCGCAGGCGCAAAAACATGCGATCGAGGCCATCGACCAGCTTCAGAACGGCGACGAGGCCGCCGCCAGCCACACCATCGAGCTGGCCTTGGCTTTCGATCCCGGGAACGAGCTCGCGCGGAAGCTGCGCGACCAGATTGCCGCGGATCCGGAGAAAGAGCTTGGCTCGGTATTCTTCCGCTACACGGTGCAGCGCGACGATTCGATATCGAAGCTCGCGCAACAATATCTCGGTGACCGATTCCGCTTCTACATCCTGGCGCGGTATAACGAGATTACCAACCCGAGCCGCCTCGCGGCCGGGCAGGTGATCAAGATTCCCGGCAAGGCTCCTCCCCCGGCACCGGCGCGGGCGCCGGCCCGATCGCCGGAAGCCAGTGAGCCAGCAGCAAAGCCAGCAGCGGCCGAAGCCGAGGCCGCCCCAGCCCCAGCCTCCGCCCCTGCTCCGGAAGCGAATGCCCTGATGCAAAAAGGCGTCCAACTTCAGCGCACCGGCGATCTGGCCGGCGCCTACGCCGCATTCAGCGAGGCGAGCCAACGTGATCGGGGCAACCACGACGCCGCCGTTGCGCGCGACTCGGCCAAGCAGGCGCTTATCCGGCGCTATGACCGGGAAGCGGTGCAGGCCTTCCAGCGTCAGAACCTGGACATGGCTATTGCGCGCTGGACGAGCATTCTCGATCTCGACCCCAACAACCAGAAGGCGCGCCTCGAGCGTGAGCGCGCGACCGATCTCAAGAAGCGGATGACCGAAAAGTTCGGCGGGAAATGACGAAATCGACTTGAGGTAGTCGACTTCTGCCGAAGTCTACTTTTTCGGCGCGGGCGGCTTGTCGATGGCCTTGAGCCGGCTTTGCGCGAGCTTCGCTTCGGCGAGTCGCGTCGACGCCTTGAAGTTGCCCGGATCATAGCGAAGGCTTGTTTCCAGCGCCTTGATCGCGGTGGGCAGGTCAGTGCGCACCGCCAGCGTGCCGCGATCGTAATATTCGGCCGACAGCGCCTTGCGCAACGTCTGCGCATGCGCGGGCCACGCGGCCGGAGCGTCACCGCGCAGGGCAATGGCGGCTTCGTACAACGGCAAGGCCTGCTCCCGGGCGCCCTGGCTTTCGAATTCGCGGGCGCGATCGATTACCGCCACGCCGATCTTTTGCCGCGCCGCGCGGTCCTGCGGATTGGCGGCGACATAGGCGCGCAACTCGCGCAGTCCGCCGGCCGTATCCCCCGCATTGAGCATCTCCAATCGCTGCTCGAGATCATAGCTATTGCCCGCTTCGGCGGGTGCGGCGCGCGGCGCTTTCGCAGTCGCCCGCGCGTCATCCTGGCGAACTTTGGCCGCCCGATCGGCCTGGATGCGGGCGAGCTTTCGTTTCTCTATGTCACGCAACCCCTGCGCAGCGTCGGCATTGTCCGGGTCGACCGCAAGCACACGCAGGAAAGCCACGGAGGCGCGTTCAGTCTCACCGGAACGCACGGCCGCGTTTCCCGATTGCAGGTTTTCAGCGGCCACCTGGCCGATGGCTGCGCGCGTCGCGGTGAGTTGCTCGCGGAATTCCGCGAGCTCCGGTGACAGCAGGGTCAGCACGTGCCATTCGATCTCGGCATTCGCGAGATCCCCGCTGGCTCGATACTGCAGGGCGCGCTGTCGATGTGTTGCGATAGTGGGGGCGAGGGGATTTTCCGGGACGCGCGGCCTCGCATTGGGCGTCGGCGCGGTGGGGGCGGGCGCCGGTGGCAGCTCCGCGCAACCCATGAGCAGGATCAGTGCAACGGCGCAAGCGCGCAACGAGTGGCGCATCGGCAGCCTCCTAACGTGCGCTGGTCCGCACGAAGGTCGTCAGCTTGGCCTTGAATGCTTCCATGTCCTCGTTGCCGAAGATCATGCTCCGCCGCAGCATGTACGGATCCGCGAAGAACCCGTTACCACCCGGGGTGACCGTGAGCCCGATCGAAACGCCGGCGCGGGTCAGCTCGCCCACCACTATTTCGTTGACGTCGCCGTAGGGGTAGGCGAAGGTGGCGCTCGGGACCTCCAGCCGATCCTTGATCGTGCCGACGGGTGTTTCTACTTCGCGTCGCACCCGCTCGCGATAACGGGCTTCGCTCTCGTCGGCAAGGCGTAGCGTCAGGTTGGCGTGGCTCTTCGAGTGCGGCTGGATTTCGATCAGCCGTGACGCCATCATTTCCTTCATCTGCGGCCAGGTGAGCGCGTCGGATGCTCCCACGAAGTCGGTGTAGAGGAACACGGTGGCGGAAAAGCCGTGCTTGCGCAGCACGGGAAAGGCAATCTCGTACGTGGAGCGGAAACCGTCGTCGATGGTAATGGCGACGGTCTTCTTGGGCAGCGCCTGTTTACCTTCGAGGAATCCCTGCAACTCCTCCAAGGGCACCACGTGATAGCCGTTATGGGCAAGGTAATCCATCTGCGCTTCGAACGCGGCCCGCGAAACGGTCAGCTTGCTGGTCTTGGGTCCGAACCGGTGGTAGCACAGGATAGGAATCGCCTGGTAGCCGCCTTGCTGCACGCCAATCGGATTGCGGGCACGCAGCGGAATCACGACGGCCTGTCCGGGGACCGTACGGTCCATGCCGTTGAACTCGGCGATGCGCCACGCCTTGCTCGCTGCACCGAGATAACGCTGCGCCAAGCGGGCAAAGTCGTCGCCCTCGGCGGGCAGCACAATGGCATAGTCATCATCGCGCGCCACCAGCGGGCCGCGCGGTGGCGGGATCACCGCCGCCGGGGCTTCCACGGGTGGCGCCGTGGGTGGCGTAGCGCAGCCCTGCACGATCAGTGCTGCGACCGCGATCGCTGCCATCCGGATTGCGTCAGTGTGGCGCAGGAGAGCTCTCCGGCGGCTTTGCGGGTGCAGCGTCATGGCGCGCTTCCAGGGCCGCGGCAGTGGCGTCGAATACGGTATACACCTCGCCGATTTCGTCGGAGCGCGTCTCTGCGATGCGGTAGTCGTACCGGCCCTTGCCGAGTTCCGACAGCGAGTTCTTGAGCACCCGAATGGCGCCTGAAAGCCTTCGCGCGAGCAGATAGCTTCCGAGCGCGACGGCCGCGGTGGTCACCAGGGTCAGCATGGCAAGGAGCGCCAGCATCAGGTTGGCGACGGCGGTAAGCGGCGCCTCGAACAGGCCGAGATGAATCTGACCAATGGCCTTGCCCTGGAACAGAATCGGCGCCGCAAAATCGAGCACATCGCGCCCATCCGCCAATCGGTGGCTCTTGACCGTGACCCCGGCCTCGCTCGACTCAACAGGCGTCGCGCCTTCGAGTGTGTAACGATTGTTCATCTGGGAGGGGTCCTTGCTGCCGCGAATGATCCCCTGGTGATCCACGACCACGATGCTCGCGAAATCCTGCCCACTCACCGTTTCCTGCACGAACACTTCGATCGCAGCCCAATCCTCCGACAGCAACGGCACGGCGTTCTGGGCCGCCATGAACTTCGCGAGCGATCCGCCATAGCCCTTTACCTGATCCATCATCGCGCCGTACTGCTGCTTGTAGAGCACCAGCGCGGTGAGCGTCATCGTGACTGCAACGAGCGCCGCCATCATCACGGCCCAACGAACCCCCAGCGAGATCCTTCGTCCTGTGCCCTTGGCCTTGCCATCTTCAGCGAGCTCCGATGCCACACCCGAGAGCGCCTTGGCGAAATCCTCGCCACTCTGAAAACGCTTCTCCGGCTGCTTCTTTAGCGCGCGCTCGATGATGCGCCGCAGGGTGTGCGGAAGATCGGGGCGCAATTTGTCGAGCGGCGGCGGCTCGCTCTTGGTAATCTTGTAGGCGACGCTGATGAGGGTTTCACCTTCGAAGGGCAGGGCGCCCGTCAGCAACTGATACATCACGACACCGGCCGAGAAAAGATCGGATCGCGCGTCAACCCTTTGCCCCAGCACCTGCTCGGGCGACATGTAGTGCGGCGTGCCGAGCACACCGCCCACCTGGGTCTGTTGCGTCGCATCGCTGTCATCGATGCGGCAAATGCCGAAGTCCGCAACCTTCACCGCGTGCGTGTCGCGGCTCAACATGATGTTGCCGGGCTTTACGTCGCGGTGAACGATACCCTTGCGGTGCGCGTAGTCGAGGGCGCGGGTGAGCTCGATGCCGATCTGGACGATCTCGACGGTGGTCAGCGTCTTCTTTTCACGCACGTAATCGGCGAGGGTCGGCCCATCGACCAGCTCCATCGCGATATAGGGGTGGTTGTTGTCTTCACCGACGTCGAACACCGTGACGATGTTCGGGTGGGAGAGCACCCCGGCGCCCTTGGCCTCGCGCAGAAAGCGGGCGTGATACTCACCGTCCTCGCGCAGCTGCGCCTTGAGGAGCTTCACGGCGATCGTCCGGTTGATCTGGGGGTCGTAGGCCTTGTAGACGCTTGCCATCGCGCCTTCGCCGACCAACTCCCGAATCTGGTAACGCCCCAGCCGTTCGATCACGTGGTTCCCTGTGGATGATGCATTGCTTGCGGGTCAGTGCAAATTTTACTGCGGCCGAGTATGCCAGAATCCGCCGCGGTGGTCGCATCGGGGAGGGTCCTCGGTCATTTTGGCCCGCCCAGCGTCGCGCTTTTGCGCCATCCGTGGCAGGCCGCGGGCTCGTCCGGCGAAGTTGTAGCAGACTCTCCCCGCGCCCTCGGTGTTGATGATGCAGCGGGCGAAACCGCGCGAATGCCCTGACTTGGATGGAGGACCGGCATGCCATTGCTCGAGCAGGCTGCAATATTTCTGGCGACCGCCGTTGTCCTGGTGCCGCTGTTCAGGCGGCTCAAGCTGGGAGCGGTGCTTGGCTATCTCGCCGCGGGGGCGCTGATCGGGCCCTGGGGCCTACGCCTGATCGGCGATGTCGAGACGACACTCGCGTTCGCGGAGCTCGGCGTGGTGCTCCTGCTGTTTCTGGTGGGGCTCGAGCTCGAGCCTTCACGCTTGTGGGCGTTGCGCCGGCCGGTGTTCGGCTTGGGCGGGGCGCAGGTGGTCGTCACCGGATTAGTGCTGGCCCTGCTCGCCAGTTGGACCGGGCTCGCCTGGCAGGCGGCGCTGATCGCAGGGCTCGGCCTCGCGATGTCGTCGACCGCGCTGGTGCTCTCGTCCCTTGCCGAGCGCGAAGCACTGGACACCCCGCACGGCCGCAACGCCTTTGCCATCCTGCTGTTCCAGGATCTCGCCGTGATTCCGCTCCTCGCCTTGCTGCCTCTGCTCGCGGACGTGGCGGGGCCGGGCGCCGGCGGGTGGGGAATGGCCGCCAAGGGCATGGCCGCCATTGCCGCGGTGGTCGTTGCGAGCCGGCTCGTCGTGCGGCCGGTGCTCAAGGTGGTGGCGCGCTATGGTGGCCAGGAAGTGTTTACGGCGGCGGCGCTGCTTGTCGTCATCGGTGCGGCACTGTTGATGGAAGCGATCGGGCTGTCGATGTCGCTTGGCGCTTTTCTCGCCGGCGTGCTGCTCGCCGATTCGGAGTTCCGGCACGAGCTCGAAGCCGATGTCGCCCCGTTCAAGGGCCTCCTGCTGGGGCTTTTTTTCATCGCCGTGGGCATGAGCGCCAACTTAGCATTGCTCGCGCAGCGTCCGCTGACGGTGCTCGGCCTTGCCGTTGGCCTGATGACGATAAAGGCGTTGTTGCTGGGCGTGATCATGCGGCTTTCAGGGTCGCCCGCCGAGACCTCGCAGCGGGTGGCGGTGAGCCTCGCGCAGGGCGGCGAATTTGCGTTCGTGCTGTTTGCGGCGGCGGGAGGCCTCGGCGTATTCACGCCCGAAACGTCGCAACTGCTGGTGCTCGTGGTCACGATCTCGATGCTGCTCGCACCATTGAGCTTCACTCTCCATGAGCGTCTGCTCGAACGCTGGCTCGAGCGGACCCGGGAGCCGGAGTTCGATACCATCGACGGTCCGGGCAACCCGGTGATCATCGCCGGTTACGGGCGCTTCGGCCAGATCGTATCGCGGGTACTGCGGATGGGGGCCATCCCCTTCACGGTCCTGGAAGCCAGCTACCAGCAGGTGGATTTCGTGCGCAAATTCGGGTCGAAGGTCTATTACGGCGATGCCTCGCGACTCGATCTCCTGAATGCGGCGCGGGCAGGGCAGGCCAAGCTCTTCATCCTCGCAATCGATGACGTCGAAGCCTCCATGCGCGCGGCAAACGTGGTGCGAAAGCACTTTCCGCAGTTGCGCATCCTTGCCCGGGCACGGAACCGCGTGCATTACTTCAGGTTGCGCGACCTCGGCATCCAGGTCATCGAGCGCGAAACATTTCAATCAAGCCTCGAAATCGCCCACCAGGCCTTGTTGCAATCAGGCTTCGGGCGTGACGCAGCCGAACGGGCCATCCGATTCTTCGAGCGGCACGATCGGCAGCAGCTCGACGCCCAGTACGCTGTTCATCAGGACGAAGAGCAATTGATCCAGACCTCGATGCAGGCGGCCGCGCAGTTGCAGGAGCTCTTCGAAGCAGACGCGGCCAGTCGGCGCGATGAGCCCGTTCACGTGGCCGGTGCCGCGCGCGGGGCATGACGCGCCTCGTTGCCCCGGGTGTCGAGCTTGAGCGACACGTGTTGGCTCCGCGCGGGTTAGCGGAGGAATCAAGCGCTGTCCTTCACGCCGGACGTACCCGTCTTCAACTCGACGATGTCGCCCTGGCGCGGGCCACCGGCGCCCCGCGTATCGCCGGCAATGCGGTGAAGGTCTTGCGCGATGCGGCGGAGAACTTTCCCGCGTGGCTTGCGGCCATTCGCTCGGCCGAACGTACGATCATGGTCGAGTCCTACATCTTTGCGAACGATGAAGTCGGGCGCGAATTCGCCGCGGCGCTCGCCGCCAAGGCACGCGAAGGCGTACGCGTCTATGTGCTCTACGACTGGCTTGGCACCCTCGCGTCCGCGCGCCTGTGGTCGGAGTTGCGCGCTGCCGGCGCCGAGGTGCGCTGCTTCAATCCCTTTCGCTTCGACGCCCCCCTCGAATGGCTTTCGCGCGACCATCGCAAGCAGATCATCGTCGACGGTCGTGTCGGGTTTGTCGCCGGCTTGTGTATCTCGGCGCGCTGGAACGGCGATCCGTCGCGCAGGTTGGAACCATGGCGCGACACCGGCGTGGAAATCGCTGGCCACGCAGTGGCGGCGTTGCAACAGGCTTTTGCACAGGCGTGGGCGGCCGTTGGTCCCATGCCGATGCGATTGCAGGACATCGCGTTGCCGGAGAGCATTGCTGCGGCAGGCGACGTGTCGATCCGGGTCATTGCGGGCATGCCCAACACGGCCGGCGTCTTCCGGGTCGATCAAGTCATCGCGTCGGCGGCAAAACAATATCTGTGGCTTACCGATGCCTATTTCGTAGGACTGTCACCGTACGTTCAATCGTTGTGCGCAGCGGCGCAGGATGGCGTCGATGTCCGGCTGCTCGTGCCAGGCGCGAGCGACATCCCGGCGCTGCGGCCACTGTCGCGCGCCGGCTTTCGACCGCTCCTCGCGGCCGGTGTGCGCGTGTTCGAATGGAACGGCACCATGCTGCACGCCAAATGCGCAGTGGCCGACGGCGTTTGGGCGCGGGTTGGATCGACCAACCTCAACTTCGCGAGCTGGATGCACAACTGGGAGCTCGATGTTGCGATCGAAGATCCCGGTGTGGCGGAAGAGATCGCCAGGATGTACGAGGACGACTTGACGCGTGCGACCGAGGTGGTGCTGAACCGCCGCAACCGCGTAAGCGTGCCCGGGCAACGTCGCTTTGGATCGCGTGGAGGGGATGTCGCGCGCCGCGCCCACGCCGGAAGCGCCGGACGCGCTGCCGCCGGCGCCTTGAGCGTGGGCAGCGCACTGGGCGCCGCCCTTACCAACCGCCGCCTGCTTGGACCCACCGAGGCAGGCCTGATGTTCAACCTTTCGGCGATCGCGATCGTGGTCGCCATCGTTGCGTTGGTTTGGCCACTCGTCCTCACCCTGCCAATTGCTCTGATTGCGGGGTGGCTGGGACTCGCAACATTCTGGAAGGCGTGGACGCTGCGCCGCGCGGCGAGAAAACGGCTCGCTGCGGCGACGATCGAGGTTGCGCCCACCGACGCCAAGCGCGAAGGCTAGACTGCTATAATGGAAGCTTCGCGCCCGTAGCTCAGTTGGATTAGAGTACCTGGCTACGAACCAGGGGGTCGTGGGTTCGAATCCTGCCGGGCGCGCCATTAAATCAAGGGCTTGCAGCGATGCGAGCCCTTCGATTTTCTAGACTGTGCCTAAATTGTGCCCAGAATTTTCGAATCCACGGGCCGCAAAGCGCACAGACGGTCCGCATACGGGGCCAGATGTTCGGCCGAAAAGTGCGCGTACCGCCGCACCATCTCCGGACTCTCCCATCCCCCCAACTCCTGCAGCGCGGATAACGGTGTGCCGTTCTGCACGTGCCAGCTGGCCCAGGTGTGCCGTAAGTCATGCCAGCGAAAATTCTCGATGCCCGCGCGTTGCAGCGCCTGATACCAAGCTTTCGTACTGACCTGCCGAATCGGCGTCCCGCGAAAACTGAACACGTGCGTTGGGTGGTTTCCGATCCGGCTCCGAATGATGACTGCGGCTTCCGCATTGAGCGGGACCGCAATCGCCTTCCGTGCCTTCGCCTGATCCGGATGAATCCACGCCAACCGCCGCACCAAATCCACCTGCGTCCACTGCAACCCGGTGACGTTCGCCCGCCGCAATCCTGTGGCGAGACTGAACGCCGCCATGGCGGCCAAATGCTCCGGTAATTCGGCCAATAACCCCTGCGCTTCAGCCCGAGACAGGAAACGTACCCGGCGCGTAGGCTCTTTGAGCATTCGTACGTGCGGTGCTCGATCCAGCCATTCCCAGTCGTTGACACACTTCCTGAGAATGGCCCGCACCAACTCCAGCGGCCGATTTACCGTGGCATGGGTGACACCCCGCGCAAGCTTCGCGTCCGTGACGCGATCGATCAGGGAACGGCTGATGGTGTCCAGATACTTGCCGCCAAGGAACTGATCGAGCCAGCGCAAATGCGACTTGTCCTGCTCGATGGTGGCCTTGTGGCCGGATTCCTTCAGCCAGCGTACCGCCGCTTCGTTCCAGGTCCGGCGTGGCTTCTCACCCAATTTCGAGATACGCCAAAGTTCGGACTTGACCCGATCGTGATACTCCTGCGCTAGGGCTTTACTGGCAGTCCCAGCAGTTCGGCGTATTCGCTCCCCGTTGGGAGCAACGACACTGATCCACCAGATCCCGCCGCGTTTGCAAAGTGACATGAAGACTCCTTTCTAAGAGTCACTTGCAACGCTTGCCGGGACTGAGGATAGCGCGAGCGCAGATAGGCGGCAAGGTCATCTTCCAGGAACACCCAGGCGCGCCCGCGCCGGCGTCATCCCCGGCGCGAAGGTCGGTCGTGCCTGGG
>JANXZT010000273.1 GCA_025355395.1 Betaproteobacteria bacterium | reverse complement strand
TTTGTCGTTTGACCAAATCCGATTACGGTTCCGGTCCACCAACTCTCACGGGAAGTGGCCGTCCGGGCCCGCCGACGCGGGGTATCGCGCAGTCAGAGTCCCAACCACGCGATGGTGGTTGCCTCGACGTCGGTCGCGGGGGCCGCGAAGCCGCGATATCCAACCACTGACAGCGCCACGCGGCCGGGCTTGGTATCGCCGAGACCCACCAGCGCCTCGCGGATGTGCTCCTGTTCGCCCGTCGAGAGCCGCGTCGAGACGATAAACTGCTTGATCGGCACCGGCCGCGACTGCAGGAGCACCTTGCCACCTTTTTCGGTCCAGGCCTTGATGACGGATTTGGCCGCAGTGGCGCCCACCTGGGCAAAGCCGTGCTCGATATAGAAGGGCACGGCATCCTGATACCGGGTGGTCAGCACCTTGACTTCCTTGTCGGTGAGTTGCTGCTCGCGAAACATCGCCCGCACCATCACGGCTGTAATGGAATCGGGATCCGGGGTGACGAGGGTGCGGCCCTTGAGGTCGCCCATCGCCTTCAATGGCTGACCCGCATTCATCATGAGCGCTACGCTGTAGTCGGTGAAGCCGAGCGTCCATGCCGCGGCCTTGTAACGGCCGGCCTTGATCTCGGTCATGGCCACATGGGCCGGATGAACGAACGCGAGATCGTATTCCTGCTTCGCGAGCCCAGCGCGAAGGTCGTCATAAGCGGGAATGACGACGGTGCGAACGTTGCGGTTGAGCGCCTTGCCCAGGACCTCGGCCAGAGGCGCGAACTTGTCCCGGATTTCCTTGGGGGTGGCCTGGTAGGTGACGCCCTCCGTCACCGCAAAGACCAAATCGGGCGTTTGGGCGATGGCGCTTGTAGCAAATAGCACCGTGATGATCAATGCGGAAGAAAGACGACCGAGCATGGGTATTCCTCGTGCAAAAGCGATAATCGGCATGGCCTGCGCCCCTCTAAAGGTAGCGCTTGCGCCGGCCCGCCGTCATTCAAGGAGCGCTAAGCAGAATGCATGCCGAGGTGGTCGGCGCGAGCGGGCTCGTCAGGGCAGCTCCTTCACGAGTTGCAGGATCGCACGAAACTCGGGGTCATTCCCGGAATGCGTCCATTCGAAGAGCACGGTTTCGGTACCGGCCAGGGTGGCGCCCGCAGCGCGCATCCGTTCAAGGGCCCATTGCCGGTCGGCCTGGCGGGCCCGGCGGGCGCCGATCGCATCGGCGACGGCCGTCACGCGAAACCCCTCGTCGAGCAAGCCCAGCACCGTCTGCATGACACACACGTGCGCCTCCATGCCCGCCACCACGATGTGCTCAGCGCCGGTGGCGCGCAGGATGGCGACGAACTCCGGATGATCGGTCGCGCCGAAGTGCGTTTTGTTGAAGATCTCGTCGCGAGTGAAGCCTTCGCGCACCGTGGCCACGACCGGGCCGATCTGAGTCGCGCAGTGCTCGGTCAAGCGGCGGGCGATGCCAAATCGCCGGGCGGCCGTCATCAGCGCGCGGGTACGTTCAATGAGCGCCTCGTTGCCTTCAACATGCGGGGCGAGGCGCTCCTGGATGTCGACCACGAGCAGCAGGCTCGTGTGCCGCGCGAGACGCGTGTTGCCAGTTCCGCCATGCCGGGTCGCCGTCACGGGAATCTGCCGCAATTCAATCGGCGGCGATCGGCGCAGGCGGGTCCGGGATAGCCGCTTCCCGTCGCGAGACCGTCGGCAGCGCGTGCGGCAGCGCCACCATTTGCGGAACGTCCGGCGCGAGGCAGCCGGTGGCACAGCAGCGTCCCGGTTGGCGATTGCGCGTGATCTTGCGCGCGTTATCGGCCAGGATGCCTCGATCGAGCAGCCGCTCCACCAGGTCCACCCGGTTACCGATCGGGTAGTTGCGATAGATCTCCATCTTCATTGCTTCGGGCGACCCACCGCCGTGCAGGCTGATGACCGAATACCATCCGGCCTGGTAGGAGGCGGTCAGGTCCTCGATAAAACGCGCCACCTCGATGCGCTTCTCGTAAGGGATGTCCGAGCGCGCGGTGAGCACTTCCGAAAGCCGCCCGGCGGTCGCGGGATTGTGATCTTCGTCGGGGCCGGGCAACGTCACGATCATGCCGCCGGAAACTTGGTGCGCGAGGCGATGCATGTCGTAAATTTGGGTGGCGAGCAGGAGCT
>JANXZT010000257.1 GCA_025355395.1 Betaproteobacteria bacterium | reverse complement strand
CGGCGAGCGACAACGCGCCTCAAGCACCTTGCGATCTTTCCTCGATAGGTGGACTTCTCTTGCTTCGGGTATCATCCATATCTTGAATCACGACTCACGATCCAAGAAAAGTGGGTACTAGCGTCGGGCGCGGTTGAACGTTCTGCCGCGTTGCCGCGACCTAAAACAGGTCCGCGCGGAACAGCTGTCATGAAACCCTGCAACCGATCGATGGTGGCGTGCTTGGCGCTGATTGCGTGCGCCTGCCTCAGCGCGCCGTCATCGGCGCAGGGTTTGGCGGCGCAGAGCGCCAAAATTGCCGAACTCGGCCGCGCCGGAAAATATTCCGAGGCGATACCGCTTGCGCAGGCCATGGTGGCGAAGCTCGAGAAGGGCCCGGCCGGCCGCGATCTCGGCGGCGCGCTGAACAATCTGGCGCAGCTTTATGGCGACGTCGGCCGCGATGCCGATGCCGAACCGCTCTACCAACGCTCCCTTGCCATCATGGAAAAAGCGGTAGGCCTCGATTCCGTCGAGATCGCGCCCGAATTGAGCAACCTCGCCGCGCTTTACCAGCGGCAGCTCCGCTACGCCGAGGCCGAGCCGCTGTTCAAGCGGTCGCTGGCGTTGCGCGAGAAGGCGCTCGGGCCTGCCCATCCCGACGTCGCGCAATCGCTCAACAATCTGGCCACGCTGTACGAGCGGCTGGACCGCCATACCGACTCCGAGCCGCTGTTCAAGCGGGCTCTCGCAATCTACCAGAAGGCGGTGGGCCCGGATCATCCCGCGGTCGCGACCCTCGTGAACAATCTCGGCCAGGTTTACAAGGTCCAGGACCGCTATGCCGACGCCGAGCCGCTGATCAAGCGGTCGCTCTCGATCCGCGAAAAAGTGCTCGGGCGCGATCATCCCGATGTCGCGAGATCGCTGAACAATCTTGCGGACCTCTACCAACGGCAGGGCCGCTATGCCGACGCCGAACCGCTGTTCGGCCGCGCGCTTGCGATCCGCGAGCAAGCCGTCGGCCCGGACCACCCCGACACCGTCGCGTCGACCAACAACCTCGCCGCGCTCTACCAGGCGGAGGGCCGCACCGCCGATGCGTTGCCGCTGGTCGAACGGATGATCGCAAACGGAAACGCGCAGCCGCGCGTCGCACTTCCGGTCCTGTTCGGCGCGCAGCGGCAGCAGATCATGCCGGCCGAAAAAGCCCTCAACGAAGCGCTCAACGCCATCCAGCGCGGCGCCCAATCATCGGCCGCTTCGGCGGTGAACAAGCTCGCGGTTCGCCTCAGCGCGGGAAGCGATCGCCTCGCCGAGCTGGTTCGCCGGGATCAGGACCTCGCCAGCGAGGCCGAGGCGCTGGACAAGACGATCATTGCGGCGGTCTCCAGGGAGCCGTCGAAGCGCGACGTGGCTTCCGAGCAGCGCGCCAGGCAACGGCTTGGCGTCATCTCCGCCGAGCGCGCCAGCTTGCAGAAAACCCTTGCCATCGAATTCCCCAACTACGCCGCCTTGTCGAACCCGCTGCCGATGAACGCGGCCGAGATCCAGGCACTGTTATCCGGCGATGAAGCGATCGTGCTGTTTTCGGTGGTCGACAAGGAGAGCTATGTTGTTGCGCTGACGCGGGAGGGCGTCGACTGGAAGCCGCTTCCGTTTGGCGCCGAGGCGCTCTCGAACGAGGTTGCCGCATTCCGCCGCGGTCTCGACGTCGGCGCTGCCAGCGATTCCTCCGGCAAGTCCGGCTTGTTCGATCTGGCGCGGGCCCACGAATTGTACACAGCGCTGCTGGGACCGGTCGAGGCGCTTACCAGGGACAAGCGCGGGCTTCTGGTGGTGCCCACGGGCGCGCTGACGGCGCTGCCGTTTCACCTGCTGGTGACGGAGAAGCCGGCCGCCGCGATTCCGGACAAGATCGATGGCTATCGCGATGCCGCCTGGCTGCTCAAGCGCCAGGCGGTGTCGGTACTGCCGTCGGTCGCAAGCCTGAAGGCGCTGCGGGCGTTTGCGCGCAGAGACCAGGGCATCAAGCCGATGACCGGCTTCGGCGATCCCGTCTTCAACCTGAATCCGGATGGTAGCGGGGATAAACGCACGACCAAGTCCGCGGCGCGGGGCGTGACCACCGCGGCCTACACCGATTTCTGGCAGGGTGCCGGTGTCGATCGCGGCAAGCTCGCGCAGGCCTTGCCGCAACTGCCGGACACCGCCGACGAACTCAACGCGGTCGCCAGGGATTTGGGAGTCGCCGCCTCGGACATTCATCTCGGCAGCGATGCCAGCGAGACCACGGTCAAGCGCCTGGCCCTCGCCGACTACAGCATCATCTATTTCGCCACCCACGGTCTGGTCGCCGGCGACGTCAAAGGCCTCGCCGAACCCTCGCTCGCGCTCAGCATTCCGAAGCAACCTTCCGAACTTGACGATGGCCTGCTCACGGCAAGCGAAGTCGCGCAATTGAAGCTCAACGCCGACTGGGTGGTCTTGTCCGCCTGCAATACGATTGCCGGCGACAGGCCGGGCGCCGAGGCGCTTTCGGGCCTGGCGCGGTCGTTCTTCTATGCCGGTGCGCGAGCGCTTTTGGTGTCGCACTGGGCGGTGGATTCGGAGGCCGCGACGCGGCTTACGACGTTAACCTTCAATCGGCTCAAATCCGAGCCGCAATAGCACGCTCTCCGCCCGGCGGGGCTCATTGCTTTGGAAGCGGTGGCGGATGACTCCGAGGTGCGGGCCGACACCGACGTGTGACATCCGGAACCCCACCGCGTGCGTCGCCCCCAGCATCTTGGCGAGAGCCAACTCGCGAACCACCGCGCCAAGCCAAC
>JANXZT010000184.1 GCA_025355395.1 Betaproteobacteria bacterium | reverse complement strand
CCCGGGCGCACGTCGTAGTCGCCACAGGAGTGGAACCTGTTCCTCCTCGCGTCACCCGAATTCATGCACCGGTAACGGGGTAACGGGCAACACGGAGATCTCAATGAAGCGACGTGACCTGCTCAAGTGGACCGCGGCTATGCCACTCGCCGCGGCGTGCGGGCGTCTGTACGCGGTGCCCAACGCACCAAGCAAGCTGCTTGTGCTGTTCCTGCGTGGGGGCTACGACGCCGCGAATCTTCTGATTCCGGTGTCCAGCCAGTTCTACTACGACGTGCGCCCGGGCATCGGCATCGCCAAACCAGGCAGTGACCCCAACGCGGCGCTGACACTCGACGCCAACTGGGGTCTGCATCCGGCGCTTCGCGACACGATATTGCCGTTGTATACGCGAGGCCAAGTGGCGTTTGTTCCGTTCTGCGGCACACATGACCTGACGCGCAGCCATTTCGAAACGCAGGACAGCGTCGAATTGGGGCAGACGGTCGGCAGCAGCCAAGGCTATCAGTCCGGCTTTCTCAACCGGCTGCTGACGGAGCTCAGCGGCGCACAACCGATCGCTTTCACTGACCAGCTGCCGATCGTTTTGCGCGGTGACCGAGATGTGCCGAATATGGCGCTGCGTTCGCTATCGAAACCCGGCGTGGACGAACGTCAAAGTGCGCTCATCTCTGAGATGTACCAGCACACATCGCTTAAGACGCAGGTGGATGATGGCTTCGGCGTGCGGACTCAGGTGCTGCAGTCGATGGCGGAAGATATGGAGGCCAATCGCAACGCCATAACGACGAAGGGCTTCGAGCTCGAGGCCCAGCGCATCGGCAAGCTCATGGCGGAGCGTTTCGATATCGGTTTCGTCGACGTGGGTGGCTGGGATACCCACGTCGCGCAGGGGGCCGCCACGGGCTATCTCGCCGGACGTTTCGCGGAATTAGGCCGCGGTCTTGCTGCCCTCGCCAACGCCATGGGGTCGCGCTGGCGGGACGCGGTGGTGGTGGTCGTAAGTGAATTTGGCCGCACATTCCGCGAAAACGGCAATCATGGCACGGACCACGGACATGGCAGCGTCTACTGGGTGCTGGGTGGCGGCATTCGCGGCGGACGGATCGCCGGCGAACACGTTGCACTAACCCAATCAGCGCTTTTCCAAAACCGGGATTACCCCATTCTCAACGAGTATCGCGCCGTACTTGCCGGCATGTTCGCTCGCATGTATGGACTGACCAGCGCGCGGACCGATAGGGTCTTTCCTGGTGCCGGGCAAAAGGATCTCGGGCTCGTCTAGCCGCGTGCGTGGTGGGTGCGCCGCCTACTGGGCCGACATGGCCATTGGCGCCAGCGACCGCCTCCTTGTGGTTGACGCGGGCCTGCCCACGCTCGAGCATGCCCGTCTCAGCGGTCGTGAGGCTGCCAGTGGCCACGCCTTGCTTGATGTGCGCCTGCTGGTTGACATTGCGCTGCACGTCGGCTTGCATCCGCTTCGATGACGCCGAGTTCGGGTTGGCGGTCTGCCCGTCGTGCTTCTGCCGATAGATGGCAGGCTGAGTGCGGTCAATTGCGGCCTGTCGTAGCAGTGCGCGAAAGCGGACGGTCACGAGCGCGACGCGCAGGTGCGCGCCCAGCGTTGTCATGGGCCATGCGCCAGGAGTCGCATCGGGTTTCTTCTGTCGTTCAATCGAATCGATAGAGCAGTTGCAGCCGCAGACTTGTCAGCGGATCGCTTTCACGCGGAGCGCCCGACTCGCGCTGCACGTCTAGCGGGACGTGGAGGACTTCCACACCCAGATTCCAGTGGGCGCCCAGGTCCCGGCTTGCGCCAATTGTGGCGAATGGCATTACGCCGCGGGCCACGAGGCGCGAACGGTCGCGCACGTCAAACGTGAGCGCGTCGACCTGAACCGCAAGTTCGGTGCGCGCCGCGCCAACACTGGCATGCGCGTGCCAGGACGCTGCAGTCCATCCGGACGTCAGCTCGATGCCGTAATAATTCAGCGTGAAATGGTCATTGGATGGCGCCTGGCATCCGAACGGGTTCTGTTGGCGGTCCAGGACGCCGGCAAGTCTCGCCGAACAGGTGATGTCGCCCCGTGCATGGCCGTGCTGGCCGAAGGCCCGCACCGACAGTGTGAAGCGATCGCGCTCGAATACGCGGCGCCCGATCGCGATCGCGACGAGATCGCGCGGCTGCGTGCCGTTGATCGATAGCGGCGGCGTATAGCCGAGTTCCGCGACCCAGCGCCCAGGTAGACCCAACATGAACCGCATCCTTCCGAATACCGGCGACTTGTCGAGGTCTTCGGACTTGACTCCGTTGAAGCCGACGCGCTGCTGCGCCTCGCTCAGCCTGGGGATATGGCCCAGGTCCAACGCGACACTCCAGCGCCCGGCAGCCAGCGCCGGCGTCTCTCCGAACGCGGTCATCAGGGTGGAAGCGACGAAATATTTCATCGCCCACGCCTCCGGGCGATCGGAGGCCAGATTTTCGTCATTGTGGACAATGGTCTGCGCACGAGCGCTCGGGCTACAAAGCAGCAGGGTGGCCATCAAGAGTGGGAGCAAACCGCGCATGTTGTGCAGTGGTTTGGCCGAGATGAATATTGCTGATCGGGGCGCCGGATCAGGAGTACTTGGCATCCTATGTGTTTGGGTTTCGTACATGACAATGCACTGCGAGGTCCTACTGGCCGTGGAGAAAAAATTGCTAAGGCACGTGGGTTTGCATTCGCCAGACGCGTTCGTCGTCACCGATGCCGATACCGGTGCAACACCCGAACGGAACCGCGTTCTCATCGTGCCCTCCTTTGATCGAGACGAATGCTGTGGCCGACCCGGACGGGGACGCCGAATACCAGCCCCAGTCACTGGTTGAACAATTTCACTGTCGGGAGTGGTTTTTTGGGGAATGTCGTCGAAAATCGAGCGTCTGAGCCACCGTAGGGGATTGGAATATTTGGCGGGCAAAATGGCTTGCTGTTTGAGGTCCTATTGGGTTGGAAGCAGGAGGAGACCGGTTCGGACGGGTAGATTGGGACCGAATCTGAATTTGCTACCCGGAGCGGACGTTCGCGCGCCACGCCGCTTGGTCGAGGTGTCGTCTGAGTCGAGTTATATCCCATGATCAAAAAATCGATTGACCGGACTCAGGTCACCCAATTAGCCTATTCCATGCGGCGCGCGCTTATTCGGTAGGTGATATTCACACGATCCTGCACCGCAACCGCTCCGCCGAGGACCGAAAATGGGGCGATGCCGAATTGGGACTGCTCAATCGGAAAGGTTCCGGTCACAAGAATTTCGTCTGCGGCTGTCTCGACTTGCGCTGCAGTTTCCACGAATCGCGAGAGTCCATGGAGTGTGACGATAACGCGGAATCGCTGCCCATTGCCGCCGGCCCCGATGTCATTCACGGCAATAACGGCAAAGGGCTCCCGGTCGGTCTCGAGCACCTTTTCCAGCATGTTGCGGCGCGTACCCGCGATGTCCTCGGGAGACGGTTGCGTGTCGAAGCCTGCCACAGTGCGCAGCGCCGGTTCGTCGACGACCAGTGCTTGGAGCGGCACGTAAAGGTCGGCGCGGCCCTCGTCCGGTGCGATATACCCTGCCACGTCGTGACTGGCAATAACGTGGTCGTGCCCGAATTGTGCGAGCGATCCACCGCGCCGGACTTCCATGACCACGAGCGAGCGGGCGGGATCGATGTGGAACAGGGGCTTCCCCTGTGCCAACAACCGTTTGTAATACACCTCCGGAAAATTGGCCGGCCCCCGTTTTTCGATTTCCGGCGGCGCCGCGACCTGCGAAGCGCACGCCGCCAGCAGTGCGACGAGGACCGCAACGACGCCCAGCATGATGCGCCGGTCAGCCACCCTTGCGCAGCCGCACGTTGAACTTGATCTTCACGTTGGCGCCGATTACGCTCGTGGCCGCCCACTCGCCGGTTCCGATGCCGAACGCGCCGCGCTTGACGATGAACTCGCCATCCAACCGCGCCGCATCACCCGTGACGGTCCAGGTGAACGGAACCTCGACCGGTTGCTGCCCGCCCTTGAGGCTCAACATCCCGCGGGCCAAATACCGGCTGTCGGCCATCCTACGGATATCGGTCGAATGAAATTCCGCCTGCGGAAAGCGGGCGAAGTCGAACCACTCGGCACCACTAATGGCCTTGTTCACGTCAGCACTGTTCATGTCGGCGCTCTTCACGATGATGGTAACGTCGAGCCGGCCCTCCGCGGGCTTGTCGGCATCCAAGCGCATCCGGGTATCGAATTCCCTGAACACACCGGGCACAACCGTCTTTTCGAACGTGGCCGCGAACTCCAGCTGGCTCGTCCCGGCGTCCATCTTCCAATCGGCCGCCTGTGCCGGATAGGCTGCCGCGACCAGCAAGGTCACGGCGAGCAAGAAAAGGCGAATCATTTGGCGCTTCCCGTGCCGGGCAGCATGCGCACCAGCACTTCGTTGCGTTTGAGAAAGTGATGTCGTAGCGCAGCCCCAATGTGAACGGCCACCAGCAGCGACAACACGACGAAGAGCACAAAGTGCACGCGGGCCGCCAGATCCGCCGTTGCCTTGTCCGGTTCCACGATGGCAGGTATGGGGATCAGCCAGAACATCCGGAACGGGATATTGGCGGCCGAATTGACGATCCACCCGGTCATGGGCATGAGGAGCAACAGCAGGTAGAGGAGGAGATGGCTCGCGTGCGCGGTGCGTCGCTCCAGAGACCGCATGTCGGCCGGCAGCGAAGGCGCGACGTTGGCCGAGCGCCACGCCACACGCACGACCATAAGCACAAGAATCAGCATGCCCGTCGACTTGTGCCAGACGAAGAGATCGAGTTTCGTTGGCGAGAGTCGCCAACTCACCGCAGCCCAGCCCAGGGCAATCTGCGCGAGCACGAGCGCCGCAACCGCCCAGTGCAGCAGCTTGGCCGGCGCGCCCCACGACAGATCAGTGTTCCGCAACATATTCAATGATCGTATCGAACTAACACGTAGTGCAAGCGTTGTCCTCGGGGCATGCTCAAATGCCCCCAATATGCAACGAAGACGAAGTCGTGCTGAATCTCTCCTGCTTCGTTATGATGAAGCCGCTCCTCACTTCACACCCGCCATCGAATGCGAATGCGCGGCCGCGTTTTGACGCTCGATTTCGTCGGCAAGCGCCTGGAACTGGCGGGCAACGTTGTGCTCGACCGCCGTCTGCTCGATGTGTCCGAAGAGCTCGAATCCCGGTGCTATGCGCCCGACGTAGTCGAGCCGTATCCCCGGTCCAGTCGGCGTCAGCGCATAGCTGCTTGTGAACGCACGCAGGCTGCCCGCCACTGCACGCGATTGCAGGCTGTTTGGCGAGATTTCTTTGATCTCGAAAGTGATATCGAGGGGCATCTTGAACAGCCAAAGTGCCGCGTCTCCGGACTGCTCGACCGTGACCGTCGCACCGCGGCGGGCAACGACGCGGCTCAGACGCAGATCCGGAATGAATTCCGTGTAGCGATTGTAGTCGGTCAGCACACGCCACGCGGTGGCAGCATCGGCGTTCAGCACCACGCTCGCGCGGATGTCGATGGTATCGCCGTCGCGTTCGGCGTCAATGGTGATGGTTGCCGCAGCGGCAGGCCGTGCCGCTGCCACCGCAAGCGCCAATGCGAACACTACGGCCAGGCGCGCGGTCGTGCCGCCGGAAGGCTTCAAACTTCGTTCGCAGTTGCCTTGCACGATATGCCAATCTAAGCGTCGTGGGTGGCGAGACCTGCGTTCACGAGCGGCGGCCGCACGACCTGTCGCAAGTTCATGTCTGGTTCGTTCGCGAACCACGCGATTGCAAAGCGCCGGTAGGTCCGGCGGAAGTTGAAGACGCAGCGCGCGCTGCCGGTGCGGTTTGCTTCTAGCGCGATCTCGCCGTTGCAGCAACCGATTCCCAAATATGACCAGCTACGCTGGCCCGTTATGCAGGTGCACACATGATCACGGAATTGGGTCCGTAGCCTTCCGCGACGTAGCCCTTGGCGATCATCTGCGCCTTGATCGCCGGGTCGGTCGCGTAGCGATGATTGGAATCGGCACGCTGGTTCCATAGCCGATAGACCGGGATCGTCCCCGTGGGGCATACGCCGGTCGAGGTATCGGGCAGCGCAACGTAGAACACGTCAGGCGACTCGTAGACGTAGCCGCTGTAATTCGGATCGGCCGCCGTTTTCTGCACGATGGCGGTGCACTCGGCCGGAGAAGCTGAAAAGAAATGCGAATTCCCGTGCTGTGGCGGAATGTAGAAGCGGCAAACGGGATTGACGCCGGCGCCCCCGCTGGTCTGACTCGGATATACCTTAAAAGTCTGGCCTGTGCGCGACCAGCCGGCGATCCGACCGGAGTCGAGCGCGTCGATGTCTGGCTGAAGCGCGCTGATGAAGTAGTGGTCCAGGCTCAGGTTGTAGTACTCGACCACTGATAGAGGAGAAGGCGGCGCCGTCGCCGATTTGCCGGCAAAGTTGGTAGCGACGTTAAGAACTACGGCCCCACTTCGGTCGATCGCCATGACGCCGTCAGTCGGCAGTGTGGCGTACGGCATCTGATCCACTCCAGCGTAGTTGACCGTTCCGCCGTCGGTTGCGAGAAACTGGTTGGGGATAACATAGTCAGGAGTGACGAGCCCGAGCGCGGCAAAACCCTGCGTTGCGATCAACACCCGTTTGTTGGCCGTGGGGCTTGGACTGCAACTGTAAGAACCGCATGTACCGCCGGGTAAGTTGCTGGGAAATGTGAATGTCTTGGTGTTGCCGGAATGCGTGATCGTAAAGCTGTGGCCAGCAAGCAGATTCTCACCGTCCTCCCCCAGCGACTCGTGCAGCACCACAAACTGCACGGTGCCGTCGGCATTGGAGTAAATCTGCTCGATTTGGAACGTGTGGAAGCTCGGCCAGGCAGCGGTTGCGGCCAGCGTCAGCATAATTGCCAGGGTCCAACGCAGCGATCGCTTCACAATCCCCTCCTTCGATTTGTGCGAGTCCGGTTCTCGGGCGCGCGTTAGATCCGATTGCCGAAGAGCAAACAGCCGAGCGACAAGCATTATTCCCGGGAGGTATGAATTAGGGAGGATCAGTCCACGGTCGAAGTGCCGACGTCAGCTTGCCGCGACGCGCGCTGCTCCCCATTGGCGCACATGCTCCGTTCTGAGTACCAGGCCCGTCAGGTTCAGGGCGACAAACGCAGTGACTCCGCCGAGTCCTTCATTCTGAGACCTAAGCCCTGAGTACCGAGTGCTGCGCAGCCCGTTCCACGTAAAAGGCCTCGCGCACCCGGTTAAGGTAATCGTGCGCGCCAACGATTCCGCGCTCAACGCGGACGTGATACGGACGACTTTTCTCGCGTGGTATCCGGATGCCGAGCTGGAAGTGATGGCTTAACGCGGGTGTTATTCCATTGCGCGATAGAAACAGTAATAATAAAGCCATGAGTTTTTCGTGGAGGGAATATCATGGCACGAAAGGCAGGGGGGGCGGATCAGCTTGAGACGGCGAAGGAATTGTTGCGGATCGCGAAGAGTGCGGATGAACTGAGAGCGGCCCAGGCGGTGGTCTTGCCGCTGGAACTCGGGCTGTCACTGGAACAGACAGCGAGGGCGATTGGCCGGTCGGTTGGGGCGACGTGCAATTTGCGGACGCGCTATTGCAAGGTGGCGCGTGGTGAGCGTGAGGCACCACGACCGAAGCGAGCGCTGCGCAACCGCGCCAACGCCACGTTGGAGCGGGAAGCGCAAATTCTCGACGAAGTGTTGGCGGGCGCGATGCGCGGTGGCGTCGTGGTCATTCCGCCGCTCAAGGAGAAAGTCGAGGCACGGCTGGGCAAGCCAGTGGCGTTATCGACCCTCTACCGGATGCTGGTACGCAATGGCTGGCGCAAACTGGCCCCGGATACCGCCCACCCCCAAGGAGATGCCGCAGTCCGCGAGGACTGGAAAAAAAACTCCAGGGGAAGGTGGACCAAAGGGTAGCGGCGTGGAGCAACGATCGTCCGCTGCGGCTGATGTTCCAAGACGAAGCTCGGTTCGGACGGATCAGCGACACGCGCTACTGCTGGTGCCGCCGTCCAATGCGGCCGCTGGTCAGGGCCATGGTGACGCAGCAATATACCTACGCCTATGGCGCGGCGAGCCCGCGCGACGGTCGCTTCGACAGCCTGGTGTTGCCGCAGGTCAACGCCGACTGTATGCAAATCTTCCTCGACGAAATCGCCAGGCGCTACCCCAACGACAACGTCGTGATGGTGCTCGATGGCGCCAGCTGGCACAAGAGCAACGACTTCCGCTTGCCCGACCACCTTCGCCTGATGTTTCTTCCCCCGTACTCGCCCGAGCTCAATCCCCAAGAGCACGTCTGGGACGAGCTGCGTGAAAAGCATTTTCACAACCAGGTCTTCGACCGCATCGATGCGCTCGAAGACCACTTGGTCGTCGCGCTACGCGAGCTCGAAAACGACCCCGATCGCGTCAAATCCATCACCGGATGGGACTGGATTATTAATTC
>JANXZT010000143.1 GCA_025355395.1 Betaproteobacteria bacterium | reverse complement strand
GCGATGGGGCGGCATGCCAGCGCGGTTCCGGAAGGAGGTGCGGCGGTCGAAGACGATGGATGCGAACGGGCAGACCGCCGGCCCCGATGGGCCGCGATCCAGATGAACCGGTGATCCAAGCCCGATGGCGCGGGTAGCGCCCCGGCGTGGTTCATTTTACGTCAGCGACACCCGTCAAACGTATCGCAGCGACTGCGCTCTCAACACACAAGCGGCCCCGCGACCATCCAGATCAGCAATGAGCAGCGGCAACGGTGACGGAAATCGCGACCGAGGTCGCGGTATTGCAGAAGCTGTAGACGCCGAGGGTCTGCGCCGCCGGCGTGACAACGTAGGTGTAGGACCCGCCGGTGCCGTAGTTGTACGCAATGGAATCCGGAGCACCCGCAGTACCGTTGTTGATGGTGTACGTGCCCACCACTTCCGAAGGGTCTACCGGATCGGTGGGCCCTTTCTTGTAATCTTGTACGTTGCTGGGACCAAAGCTGGTGCCTTGGTGCAGCTCATCCCACGTTTCATTGCCACGGACAGCACAAGCATACCGACCCGACAGCAGGTTTCGCATGTCGACCCGGCTGGCGGTGCCCGTCGTCGGACACGCCGCGATAGCCTGGTTCGCGATGAATGCAAATAGAACGACACCCAAAACGCCAATTGACTTCATGACAGGAATCTCTCGTAAAGTGAGTATGCGATCAGTCCGCCCGCGTCCAGCCCAACCCCAAGCACGCGTGGCGGGCAACCAATGTACCTCTTCGACGCCTTGGCGGGCACCCGCGAAAGGGCACTTCCGCCCGGGAACCCGTCAAGCCCATGGCCGCACGAAGGGATTGGTCGCACGCCATATGCAGCGGGAGCAAGAACCGTGGCATGTCAAAAATACCGCGCATATTCAAATACTTGATCGTTATAAATTCTGCATCGGCGATCGAACTGTAAAGTTTTTCGAATGCGTCGTGATCACGGGCGCGGCAGCCGATTCGAACCGCGCTCTCGTTCGGCAGCGTCGAGCCGCCTTGAATCTGCCGGCAGCACTCCGGCGTACGCGCCGTAGACGGGTCGCATGCGCCGCTGGTGATCGAAATCCAATGCGACATCAGGCAGGTCTTCCCTGCCCGCAGCGTTCCATTGGCGATCATCAACCGATCGACCCGCAGCAGCGAGATCGACTGGCGGAGGCGTACCCGCCGCATTGCGCCCAGCGTTTCCTGTCCGCTCGAACCTGCTCAGCAAATTTTGAGACGCCACGGACGGCGGCGTCACTTGATCGGCAAAGATCGCGTTGCCTGAAATCGTCTGCTTCGCTGCCGGATCGCCATTTCGCAGCAGCACTCCAACACCGCGCGCGACGATCGTATTGTGAAAGAAATCTATCGATCGTGGAACATCGTTGTGCTCCCGGATCGCGACGGCGTCGCCGAACCGGTTGATGAAGACGTTGTTGTAGACGGTGACGTTTCCCTCCGCCTGCAACAGCACCTCGGCGGGATTGTCCAGAAACAGATTGCCGTACACCAGATAGCGCTCCCGGCTGCCTTTCCCCGCCAAGGGCCAATGCCCAAGCAGGAGGTTCGGGCGCGCGAGGTCTCCCGTCGAGCTGCGCTCATCCTTTGCAAACGTGTTGTAGCGCACGATCGTGTCACCGGGGTCGCTCGCGATTTCCGGCAGATCCGGCCAAGGCATCTGGTGCTTGATCTGCATCGAATAGCCGCGAGTGCCGATGATGATGTTCCGCTCGATCAGCCCGCGGATGAACGGTGCCGAACCATTGGAATTGCCAAGGTAGAGGCCGGTGCCGGCGCCGATGATTGCGTTGCCGCGGATCGTCCAGCCCCACGCGGGGCACTTGGTGGAGATCGCGACGTTCTGCTGATCGGCCCCGTGACCGGTGATCCTCAACCCTTCCAGCGTGATGTGATGCGCGTACCGGGACGTGCCTTCGGCCTTTACCGCGTCAACCGGAAGCTCGCCACCGACGAGATCGAGGTCGGCAATTTTCACGTGCGCGGAATTGGCGATGCTCACCGTGTTGCGTCCGGGTGCAGCCACGAAAACGGCTCGTCCGGGAGATCTTGCGCCGCGCACTTCGATCGGTGCGCCGATGCTGCCCTCGAGTCCATGAATATCG
>JANXZT010000098.1 GCA_025355395.1 Betaproteobacteria bacterium | reverse complement strand
ATTGTGCTTGATCGCCGCGACGATGCCCAGACTCACGCCGACGAGGGTGAGCAGCACGATCGAGATCGTTGCCAGCAGCGCGGAGTTGGCCAAAGCCTCGCGCAGCATCGGGCCGATCGGCCGCTCCATGATCAGCGATTGACCCAGATCGCCGGACAGGATGCCGCTTGCCCAGCGCCAGTACTGGGTGAATAAGGGGTCGTTGAGATGGAGCCTCTGCTCGATCGCCGCGATGACATCGGGTGTGGCGAATTGCCCGGCAATCATGCGCGCGACACTACCGGGCAGGCCCTGTGTGATGACGAAGATCAGCCCGGAGATGATGACCAGGATGACGCCGATCGTCGCTACCCGCTTTGCAACGTAGAACCCCAAGTCGATTTACCTATGGCTTTTGCTACCGCGGCTGGTCGAAGATGGCCCCCAGGAACTCGGCGATCATCGTCGTCGTCAACAACGACGTCTGCCCGTGCAGGTCGAGCATCGGATTGACTTCGACCACGTCGAATCCGACCACCCGGCCTTTGGTGGCGACACCCTGCAACAGCGCGCGCACCTCGTGGTAGAGCAGTCCATCCACCGTCGGAGAACCCGTGCCGGGGGCAATGGAGGGGCAAAGCCCGTCGATGTCGATCGACACGTAGATGTTGTTCATCTTTGGCATCTGCTCGACTACCGCCTTGGTGCCCAGCTCCCTGATCGCCTGCCGGGTGAAAATCTGCGCGCCGAATTTCAGCGCGTCGTTGTAGTCGCCTTCCCGCGACCGCAGGTCCCGGATGCCCAGATGCGTCATGTGGCGCACGAACGGCAGCTCGCTGATGCGACGAAAAGGGCTGCCGTTCGCGAACTTGATGCCGTCGACGTGATCGATCCAGTCGAGGTGGGCGTCGAAGTGGACGATATCGAGGGGTCCGAAGCGCTCGAAGGCGCTGACGATGGGAAAGGTCACCGAGTGATCACCGCCGAGCATCACCGGCAGCGCGTTGCGATCGAGGATGGCGCCCACACTTTGCGTGATCAGCCGCATGTTGCGCTCGATGTCGTAATACGCGATGTCGACGTCGCCGCAGTCGACGATGCGGGTCTGCGCGAGCATCCGCTTCCTGGAGTTGATGTCCCAGTAGCCGGATGACTTCCACGATCCCCACCCGCTGTAGCGCACCGAGTAGTTCCGGATGTCGCGCGGTCCGAACCGGGTGCCCGGCCGAAAGCCGATGCCGGCATCGTATGGAATTCCCAGGATCGCCACGTCGGCATCGATCTTCGAGAAATCCTCGCAGATCGGCGACTTCATGAAACTTACCAGCCCGACGCTGGGAAGATTTGCTTCATAACGCTGCATGCTTCCTCCAATTGATCGGGCCGCATGCCGTTCCTGTGGTCACGGCCCGTTGTGCATTGTGGATTGGGGTGACAGCGCCGTTGGTTCGGGCCGTCATCCCAGCGAACGCGAGGATCCGACCTCGGCTAACGTTGATTCTATTGATCTCAGTGCGCCGCATCCAGGGAATTTCGAGACCGTCGACTCGGATAATGCTTTCGATGTCCAATTTGTCGGTCGACAACGCTTGGGTCTCATAACTGCACGATATTTCAGTAATCGGACTTGTTTTGGCCCGACACACCGCCGCCAATCTCAAACACGTCATTGTGGTGGGGGCCGGCGCTGTCCGGATGGCCTGCACCGCGATGTCATCGCACGGACCGGCCGACGGAGGCATGGCCGACGGAGGATCGCGCCGCCAGGACGCGATCCATCCGCCGCTGATTCAGCGCTTGTTGCCCGGTTGCGCCATCTTGGTGAAATCGCTCATTACGCGCTGCATGGATTCGAAGGCGGAGCCACCCGACGACATCACCCCCTGCATGGCGCTGACGAGTTTCTGCGCCTGCCCCAAGTCGGGCAGCATGGCCATGGCCGCTTTTGCCTGCTTGACGCCCGGCACGCCCTCCATCTGACCATCGATCACGGTGAACAGCCGCTTCTGCATCTCCACCACGAGCTCGAACATCTGGCTCCAGTAAGTCATGGCCTTTTGCATGGCCTCCTGCCCGACATTCTGGCCGCTGGCGAGCAGCGCCTGTGGGTTGTCCGCTTCGGCCGCACTCCGCGCCACCCGCTTGTGAAAGGCACGGGCCTCTTCTTCGCCTTCGAATTGCAGCTTGCGCATCTTGGCCGTGCTCTCGATCGCCGAGTCGATGATGTCGAGCGCGAGGCGCGCATTCTGCCGATACAGCTCGAAGGCCTGCTCGGGGGTCATCATGTCCTTGAAGCGAGCCATCTGCGCCACGTCGGCCATGCCCGCGAACGGATTGGCCGCACTGGCGCGGGCACTGCTTCCGCCAGCCATGCCGGGAGGGCTCTTCGCCGTGGGCCGGGCGCGTTTTGCGCTCGACGTCTTGCGGACGGACGTTGCTTTCGATGCGGTCTTGGTGGCCATGGCTAACGCTCCTGTGGTGGATGAAACAAAGCCTTGGCGTGGTGCGCCCGTGGCGCTGGAACCGCGTGCAAGGGAAGGCTCGCGTATTGCACGCCCTCGCGGAGCCCTCGTCAATACCGCTTCGCTCTTCTCATCCGGCCCGGATCGCCTTGCGGCCCGGTTCCACCCGTCGTGCACGCCGCGCGTAGAATCGTAAAGCCGTGATCTTCCACGCCCCAACGCCGCTGTCGCACGACCTCCCTGCCCGCCGATCCACCGGACGCGCGCGGCCTCACTTGACCCCCGATGACGGCGCCGCGCTGCTGCGCCGGATGCGCTCTCCGGACGTGCGCTCCCTCGTGGCATTGGTGCTGGCGCCGACATTGATTGCACCGGATCGAAGTCCCTTCCCGATCCTCGAGGACGCATGGCGTGAGACAACCTTGCGCGATCAGGCAGCGTGGCTCGAACAACTCGACGCCGATCCGCGACCGCTTTCCGAGCATTTGCTTCGCTCCAACGCCCGGCAGTTGGGACGCTATGCCGAAGCGCTCTGGGAATTCTGGTTCACGCACTTGCCCGGGGCAATGGTGCATGCGGCCGGACTCGCCGTTCATGATGGCCATCAGGTACGCGGCGAGCTCGACTTCATCCTGACCCTCCCGCGGCTCACCGGCATTCAGCATCTGGAAACGGGCTACAAGTTCTTCCTGCACTGTCCGCCAGGCGATCATCTTTCACGTTTCGTGGGCACCCATCCGAAGGATCGGCTCGATCGCAAATGGCGTCACATGGTCGATGCGCAATTGCCGCTTTCCCAGAGCGCACTCGCGCGCGCTGCGCTGCCGCGGCATCTTGCTGCGGTGCCGATAACACCCCGGGCGTGTCTGCAAGGTCATATCTTCCACCCTCTCGACGCTTCGGATGCGCCGGGCATGGATGAAAACAGCGGGCCACGCTGGTGCCGCTTCGGGTCAGGGCCGATAAACCGTTTGCTCCAGCGCACGCGTGCCTGGAGCATTCCCGGGAAGCGCAACTGGATGGCACCGGCGCTCATCCAGAACGTCGCTGCAACACACAGCGCCATCCTCACGCCCCGAGAATGTGGGGCACGCCTTGCGCTCCATTTTGCGGGCTCGACGCAGGCCCAGTTGGTGACGGGCCTGGCTCTCGACAGCGATGGCTTCTGGCGGGAGACATCGCGGGTGATGGTAGTTGCTTCGGGGTGGTCGGGCGCGGACTAGGGGCTGTTGCCTGTCAAAAAGTGGATGCGAGGTTGACCCGCTCTCCAAGCCCTATATAATAACGGTACCGCATCTATATACGGTACCCCATGAAACTACCTCCCGTCGCTGCTCTGCCGGGGCTTACTGCGCGACAGCAGGAAATCCTGGACTGGATTCGCCGGCACCTCGAAGCCACCGGCATGCCACCCACGCGCGCAGAAATCGCCGCGGGCTTGGGCTTCAGCACGGCAAGCTCGGCCGAGGATCATCTTCGTGCGCTGGCCCGCAAGGGTGCGCTCGAGCTTCTTCCTGGCGTTTCCCGCGGACTGCGGCTTGCGGAGATGCCTGATCTGCCTGGCGCAGGGCTGCCGCTGGTGGGCCGGGTGGCCGCAGGGAGCCCGATCCTTGCCACCGGACATATCGAATCGCATGTGCGCCTCGATCCCGCGCTTTTCATGCCGCGGGCCGATTACCTACTGCGGGTGCGAGGCTCGAGCATGAAGGACGCCGGCATCCTCGATGGCGATCTTCTTGCCGTGCACAAGACCAACGAAGCTCGATCAGGCCAGATCGTCGTCGCGCGACTGGGCGATGAAGTCACCGTGAAGCGTTTGAAGCGCCGCGGCCACCAGGTAATGCTCATGGCCGAGAACCCCGACTTTGCACCGATTCTCGTCGAGGGCAAACGCGATGCGCTGGTCATCGAAGGCATCGGGGTAGGCGTGATCCGCACCACCAGGGCGCTTTGAGCATGATTCTCCGAACATGATTACAGGGCAGGCTGCCGCATCCATTTTCTTTCCTTCTCCTGACTGAGGAATTGCCGGGTGCCCGTGTTCTTCCCGGACCGGGTAGCCCGGATTTTTTCTCCCATTTACTGAGCATCACGAAAATGCGTGACGTTCGAGCTCTGAATAGCGTTGTTCGGGCGTTTTGCAACAACTGTCACTCATTTCGGTAATCCTCGGTAGTGACGCACTCCCTCGCCCTGGTGTTGCAAAACCCCGCCATCTGGCGCGGTGGTGATTGCGCGCCCGAGCCTGCGGCCATTGCCAGCGGTTTTCCGTCTCTCGATGCGGTGTTGCCGGGTAGTGGCTGGCCCACCGGCGCCTTGACTGAAATCCTGCTCGCGCGCGAGGGCATCGGCGAAATCTCGCTCACCTTGCCCGCACTGGCGCGCTTGCAGGCCGGGCACCGCGACATCGTCTGGATCGCGCCACCGCACGTGCCTTATGCCCCTGCCCTGGCGGCCGCCGGTCTCGATCTCACCCGCTTCATCTTCGTGCGCTGCGCCACGGCAGCCGATCAGTTGTGGGCCTATGAGCAAGCTCTGCGCGCTCCGGAGTGCGGTGCCGCCTTCGCCTGGCTCGCAACCTCTGACGATCGCGTATTGCGCCGGTTGCAAGTCGCCGCCCGCGATGGGGGAACGTGGGGCGTGCTGTGGCGGCGGCCGGGGCAGCACGCCGTGGCGGCGGCTGCCCCTTTGCGGCTCGCGCTGGCGCCGCAGGAAGGCCAACTCGCGGTGCAGGTGTTAAAGCGCCGGGGCGGCGAAGTGGTGCATCCCATTCTGCTCGATGTGCATTCACTTGGAGCCTCCCGGTCCAGTTGCGCCACCCTCACCCGCTCCGATCCGCGCACGAGTACCGGACGCTGGAATTGATTCAGAACCGACTCCAATGCTTTGGATCTGCCTGCTTTTGCCCGATTTGCCGCTCGAAATTTTCACCCGGGGGCAATCCTCCGTCATCTCCGGCACCGGCGCCCCGCGTTTTGCGATTGCAAGCGGCGGGCATTACCCACTTATCGTCGCCGCCAATCAGGCGGCCCGTGCCGCGGGAATTGTGCCTGGTCAATCGGTTTCGGCCGCGTTGGTGCTCGCGCCGGATCTGGTGTTGAGGGATCGCCTGCTTGACGCCGAAACCAGCGCGCTGGCCGGCGTGGCCATGTGGCTCACGCAGTTCACACCGATGGTGAGTCTCTCGCCACCGCAGGCCTTGCTGGCCGAGATCGATGGCAGCTTGCGGCTTTTTGGCGGTTTGCGTGTGCTGCTGCAGCGCATCGTGAGCGGCATTCGAGCACTGGGCTATTCCCTGCATTGCAAATGGGCGCCCACCCCCACCGCAGCGTTGTTGCTGGCACGCGCCGGTCAGGGGCCATCCGTTACCCGCAGCGAGGATCTCGCCGATGCGCTGGCGCCGCTATCGCTCGCGCATCTTGGCGCAAGCGCCGATGTAGTGGCCCTTTTGCGTGCCGCCGGCGTCACGACTTTTGGCGCAGCGTGTGCCCTGCCGCGTGATGGGTTGGCACGCCGGACAAGCGGCGAATTCGTGGCAGCGCTCGATCGTGCCCGCGGCTTGGCACCCGATCCGCAATTACCCTTCATCCCGCCGGCGCGCTATGAGGGGAAGCTCGAGTTGCCGGTGCCGATCAGCGAGGTGGCGGCACTCGGCTTTGCCGTCAATCGCCTGGTGCATGAATTATCGGGATGGCTCCTGGGGCGCGGTCGCGGCGTGATCGAGCTTTCAATCGCCATGGCTCATGAACGCTACATCGGCGTACGTACCGGGGTGCCGGCCACTACCCTGCGGTTTGCGCTTGCTTCGCCGGCTCGCGAACCGGCGCATCTCACCGCGGTCTTGCGCGAACGGCTGGCGCGGGTGGCATTGCCGGCCCCGGTGGAGAGCATCGTGCTTGCAAGCGAGGTCACCGCGCCGCTCACGGGACGCAATCTTGGACTTTTACCCGGCGATGAGGCTCTCATCACCGTGCCATTGCTCGATCGTTTGCGGGCCCGGTTGGGGGAAGATGCCGTCCTTCGCGTGGCACCGCTTTCCGAGCATCGTCCCGAGCGCGCATGGCAAGCACAATCGTGGAATGCCAGCGCATCACCGCCGCGATCTTCCACGACGCATCCGGGTGTCAAGGCAACGCCGCTGCCCTCGGGACCGCGTCCGCTTTGGTTGCTGAGCGAGCCAGCACCGCTGGGAGCCACGTTCGAAACCACGCCGTGGGTTCTTCGCGACGGCCCGGAGCGTATCGAGTCCGGCTGGTGGGATGGCGCGGATATCCGGCGCGATTACTTCACGGCCGAGAGTCCGCGCGGGGAAATGCTATGGATTTATCGCGACAGCCGGTACGGCGACGACGGCGAGTGGTTCCTGCAAGGCATGTTCGCCTGATCGTTACCCCGCCACGCGCGATCAATGGCGCTTGAAGTATTGCACCTCGCGTTCATGCTGCTCCGCTTGCGCGCGGGTCTTGAACGTCCCGAGGTTGCGGCGCTTGCCCGTTTTGGGATCGATCTTGTGCGAACAGAGCCGGTATTCGCCGGACTTGAGCTTGCGGATCAAGGCATGCCTCCTGTCTCAATCGGCATCGCCACCCGGCCTGGCAGGTTGATGCAAAACGTAGCGAGGACGGTTGTATGCAAGGCGCACGGCGCGCAGGAACCGGAGTGTACTTGGGGGTACATGAGGATTCCGAGCACCGTGCAACGCAGCAGACGACCGCCGCAGTAGTTTTGCATCAGCCTGCTAGATGCCGGCGTACCACTGGTAGCCCTGGTCCTCCCAGTAGCCGCCGCGCCCGCCGCGGAATCCGGCGAAGCTATCGACCAGCTCGATGCGCATGACGTACTTGGCATGCTTGTAGCCGAGCTGGCGTTCCACGCGCAAGCGAATCGGTGCGCCATTGGCGATCGGCAGCGGCGCATCGTTGAGCGCATACGCGAGGATGGTCTGCTCGTGATACGCATCGTTGAGGTCGACGCTTTCGTAATAGAGATCCCGGCCATCGGATTCCATGGGATCGGCGCAATGAAAAACGACATAGCGTGCGGCAGCGGTGGGCTTCACCGCACCCAGAACCGAACTCAAGCGTGTGCCCTGCCATTTGCCGATCGCGCTCCATCCCTCCACGCAATCATGCCGCGTGATCTGGGTTCGGCTGGGGAGCAAGCGCAAATCCGCCAGCGAAAACTGCGCGGGCTTCTCGACCAAGCCATCGACCACCAGCCGGTAATCGGCAAATGCACGTTGAGCAAGGGCGCGATATTCGGGGCTGTCGGGCTCGGCCGTGCCGTTGCTGCGAAACGTCGGCGAAAGATCGGAAGACGAAAATTCCTGCGCCATCGCCTTGCGACCGATGGTGTGAGCCGCCGCGTAGCTCAGCGCATCCGCCTTGCCCAACGTCCGGGTAAACCACTCCGTATTGGAAAGCCGGTCGCATCCCGCGAGCACGACGGCGCCCGCCGCTCCGAGCGCGCGGGTGATGAAGCGGCGGCGATCATTCGCCGCGTTGCGCTTACTCATGATGTCCCTCTCCGCGCACGACATAACGACCGGTGATCATCGAGCGAATGTGATTCCATGCGCCCGAGATCAGTACCTCGAAAACATGGATCGCGACGAATCCGACCAGCAGCCATGCGATGATGAAATGGATCGTGCGCGCCGATTGGCGCCCGCCTACGATGTCGATCCATCCGGGGATGATGCCATCGAGCCACGGCGACATGCCCAGCCCCATCAGCACGATCAGCGGCAGCAGGATGAAAATCACCACCAGATAGGCGATCTTTTGCAGCACGTTGTAGCGCTTGGCTTCCTCGCCGGTCGGATGCTTGAAGCGAATATGGTCACGAATCGATTGACCGATCAAGCGCCAATCGTTTGGCGTCGGCCATAAATCGCGCCGCAGGTGCCGGCTGACGACGGTATAAAGCAGATACGCGAGGCCGTTCAGCACGAAGACCCAGGCAAAGAAAAAGTGCCAGGTGCGGGCCATCGACAGCCAGCGATTGTCGGGAATGGTGATCCACCACGGAAAGCCGCGCGCCGACAATTCGCCCTGGCGGTCGCGCGATACTCCGAGCACGCCGGTGGTATCGAACGTATGGCCGGCAACCCGCGTCACGCCGGTCATCTTGCCGTCGGCGGCTTCCATCGCCCCCATTTCGAGAATCGGTGGGCGTCCGGTGTAAGAGGACTTGCCCCAATACAAGGCGGGATGAGCGTTGAATATCTGCAATCCACTCATGAAAAGGATGGTCAATGCAACCACATTGATCCAGTGCATCACCCGCACCGGCCATGAATGGCGCGCATAAGCGTACGTGCGTGCGACCGGTGCGCCGGTTACTGCGTGATCCATGCGCTTTCCTTTCCGATGGGTTCACAACGTGGCACGCTGCGCGCCACTGGCCGTTGGTCGCGCGACGCGGCGATTCCTTATACACCGCCGCCGCGCCGCCTGAAACGGCACGAATTCACACCCGAAGCCGCGCAGCACCCATGCCGTAGAGCAGCAAGCCGGCCCAGGCCAGCGCGGCAAAGGCCGCGCCGGTATGGAACGTAGCTGCCGGCCCGTACATGTCCCACAACCCGCCAGCCAGGGCGCTGGCCACCAGCAACGCGACGCCTCCGACGAGGTTGAATATCCCGAAGGCCGTCCCGCGCAGGTCCGATGGCGCGGCCGCGGCCACCAAGGCGGCGAGCAATCCCTGGGTGAGACCCATGTGCAAGCCCCACAGTGCCGCGCCGGCATAAAGCAGCGCGGGGCCGGTGGCACGGGCGAGCAGCAAATCGGCAACGATGAGCGCAACAAGGCCCGCGCTCAGCATGCGAGGGCCATGCCCGCGATCGGCCGCGACGCCGGCGGGATAAGCGGATATCGCATAAACGACCGACATCACCACCATCACCCATGGCACCAACGCGATGGGGATGCCGACATTCTGCGCGCGCAGAATCAGGAAGGCCTCGGAAAAACGCGCCAGCGACAGGATCGCGGCGATGCCGACGATGACCGCATAACGACGTCCGAGCTTGCGCACTGCGCTTAACCGAAGCCGCTCGCGCGATGGACCCGGCGTTGCGTCCGTTCTCGCCGGCTCTTTCACACCCACGACCAGCACCACCACCGCCAGGAAGGCGGGTACCACCGCCACCCAAAACGCCGCGCGGAAGTCGCCGCCAAAATACGCCATCGCCGCAAGCGCCAGCAGCGGGCCCCCGAATCCGCCGACCGTGTCCAGCGCCTGCCGCAGCCCAAAGCTCGCGCCGCGGATTTCGGGTGGCGTCAGGTCAGCGATCAATGCGTCGCGCGGCGCGCCCCGGATGCCTTTGCCCACTCGATCGGCGAAGCGCGCGGCCACGACCCAGCCAAGTGTCGGCGCGAGCGGAAAGACGATCTTGGTCAGCGCCGCGAGGCCATAGCCGAACAGGACCAGCGGTTTGCGGCGGCCGAAGGCGTCCGAGAGCACGCCCGAGAACACCTTGACAATAAGTGCGGTGGCCTCGGCGACGCCTTCGATCACACCGATGGTAAGTGCGCTTGCGCCGAGCCCCACTGCAAGATACAGCGGCAGCAAGGCATGGATCAACTCCGACGAAAGATCCATGCAAAGACTCACCAGACCCAGCGCCCACACGCCGCGCGGAATGGCGGCGAGCCCGATGCGCGCTTCCTTCAACCGCTCCTCATCGGCGACCCGCCATCACTGCCCGAAGTCGAATGCCGCCGTGAGATCACCCGCATTGGCGCGCACACCGGGCAATGGCTCGAGCCCGAAGCGCCGGGTGATGAGCTTGATGATGGACGTGGTGTCATACATCGTATGGTCCACGTAACCGCGTTTCGCAAAAGGCGAGATCACGATGGCCGGAACGCGGCTGCCCGGTCCCCAGCGATCGCCCTTCGGCGGCGCCACGTGATCCCAGAAACCACCGTTGTCGTCGTACGTGACGATGATCGCCGTACTCTTCCACAACGGGCTGGCGTAGATCATGGCAACGAGCGCCGCGATGTGCGCGTCGCCCGACATGACGTCGGTATACCCTGGATTCTCATCGAGCGACCCTTGCGGCTTATAAAAAGCGACTTGCGGAAGCTCGCCCCGCTCGATGCCGCGCACGAGGTCGGTGTAATCCTTGAGATGGCGCTCGCGATCACTCGTTCCCGGCGCAAACCGTGCGTAGTAATTGAACGGCTGATGATGGGGCCGAAAATTGACTGCGCCCTTTTTTTCGTTATAGATCACGTTGCGTTGGACGTTCGGCGGCTGCACGCCGTCTTGTACGGCCGCGTTCCATCCGCCTGCATACCACGCCCACGTCACGCCCTTGGCGGAGAGCGTGTCGCCAATAGTCTTCGATGCCTGTGGCGACAACCGATACCGTGCGGGATCGGTAAACCGCGGGTCACTCCCGATTGCCGGTGGGATGCCCGAGGGTTGATACGGTGGCTGCGTCGTATTCACGGAATAGCCGTCGGGTGTCACCTCGCCATCGAAAAGTCCGAGCTTCCCGTCGGCGGCAGATGCGGGTGTACCGGGCCGCCGTTTCAGCCATCCGCGCTCGTCCAATTGAGCCCGCAACTTGACCGGTGCCCCGGCGTCACGCGGGGTGCACGCGCAGATGAGCCATTGGTGGTTGAGATACGACCCGCCGTAAGCCCCCATGAAGAAGGTGTCGGCGAGCACGTAGTCCTTCGCCCATTGCCACATCTTCATCACGGAGCCGTCGTAGTAGCCCATGACATAACCGCCGGCGTCCGAAACGGCGGCGAATCGATCGTTGCGACCACCGTTGATCTGCTCGACGTGCTGGTAGTACTTGTGCACGGGACTTCGCACCTGTTGCGTCAGCGGCAAGTCGAGTGGCGGGCCATCGAGCCGGAACGGCCGGTTGGGGAGGCGATGCGGAAAGGCGGAGTCCGGATTCTTGCCTTCCCATGACGGCGGAAGCTCGCGAAGCGGCTTGCCGTCGCGGTCGACCTGCGTGTACTGCTCCGGCGTCGCGTCGGCAATGCCGTTTGCGCCGGGAAACATGCCGTACAGATGGTCGAAGCTGCGGTTCTCGGCGTAGATGACCACGATGTGCTCGATTCGCGCGAGGCCAACCGTGCCAGGCCCCGCGGGCGGGGTCGCGCAGCTGCCGAGCGCCAGCAAGACGACGACCGCCAACAGGCGATGGATCATGTTCCGAATCGTCATCGCGTGCCCGAATCCGTGAAGCGGACGCTTGTAGCAACTCGCGCAGTTCATGGCATTGCGAACCTATCGGCCCAGTGTGACTGTCGCGCGAACCACACCCGCGCGATCGTGCCGCGCGACCAGCGGCAATGCGGTTCCTGGCGGTGCGCGCACGATCCACTCGACTTTGAGCCGGTCATCAGTGACATGGTAATCGGGCCAGAATGAAACGCCGGTGTGCTTGTACGCCTTGCCCTCGAGCTGACCGTGTTCGGCGCGCCGCTTGCCCTGCAGCAACTCGACACCTGCAGGCACTGCGATTTCGCAGACCACGCCGCGTGTCACTTGGCGCTCCAGCGCACGCTTCGACACATAGCTTGGCAGCCACCCGGTGTTCTGCACGACCAGCGTGATCTTCCAGGTGTCGTTCCCCAGCGCTTCGCTGCCCGCGTGCACGAGCTCGAGCTTGGGGGAGGTCAGGGCCTGCCATAGCAGCCATCGGGGAAAGCGCGCGAGCTCCCGTTCGAGCAGGAACGCGGGCGGATTGGAAAAGGCATGGAAGCGATCCCACCCGCCGATCTCGATCGCTCCGAGCTGCGGATGTTCGAAGGGTTGCCACGTCCGGTGGGCCGCCCCCGAGAGCGCGGTCTCGTTCCAGCGATAGAGCTTCAAGTCGTCCTCAAGTGGATGATCGCGAAACCAGTCGATGAATCCGTAATCGGTAATGCCGGCCTCGCGCATCGGGCTCCAGATCTCGACCACCCAACTGAAGAGTCCCAGATGCTCGTAGATCCAGTCGAACGTGCCGCCGATCACCGCCTTGGGGTGATAGCGGAACTCGTGATACACCGCGATCGCCGGGTAGCCAGTGAGCTCGGTGCCCTTCTTGCCAGCCTTTTGGTAGAACCACAGGTCTTCGGCATGCATCTCGGTATCGGGCAGATGCTCGAAGGGACGCAGCAGCACGCCGCTCCAGGTGTGGAACGTGGTGCCCGCGGTGATGTTTGAATGCGATGCGATAAAGCTCACTACGGCGCGCACCTCGGGTTCCGAGGTGGGAAACGGGCCGGCACCGAGCTGCTCGTACTCCTGGCGCCAACTTGCGGGGAAGTTTCTATTAAGATCAATCCCATGCCGTGGCTTCTTTATCTTTAACGTAAAGCCGTCGTAGTCCTCCAGCGTGCCTTCGGGAAGAATGCGGTAGTAGCTGCCGCCGGTTTCAGTCGGGTCGCGCCGCACCATCAGCGCAGGCGCCTCGGGGTGCGACTTCCACAGACCGTTAGGGTCGGGCACGCGCATCTGCAGGATGCGACCGTCGCCGTCGATGTCCTCGACGGTCAATCCTTCGATCGCTTCTTCATCATGGGGATACGGCCGGGTGCTCGAGCGAATCCACTTTGGCTTGTCGGCGAGCGCCCATTCGGCGCCGTCGGGATTGATCCGGGGACAAATGTAGAAGGCCCGGGTATCGAGCGCCCGCGTGATCTCGGCGTCGGTGCCATACCCGGTCAGCAGGGTGTGGATGAAATAGAGGTTGGCAGCCGAAGCCGCCACCTCGGTCGCGTGAATATTACCGTCGACCCAGAACGCGGGCTTTTCCGCCGCCGGACCGGTGGCGGCGTTGGTCACGGTCAGCACCCATATCTCGCGCCCCTCGTGACTCTTGCCGGCCGATTCAAGCGCGGCAAGTTGCGGATATTCGGCCGCGAATCCCTGAAGCAATGCCGTGAGATCCGGA
>JANXZT010000093.1 GCA_025355395.1 Betaproteobacteria bacterium | reverse complement strand
AGGTCTTCAATCCGGCGGTGGCCCGATACCGCGGGCGCATCGTTAAGACCATGGGCGATGGGGCGCTGGTCGAATTTGGCAGCGCGGTGGACGCCGTAACCTGTGCCGTCGCGATCCAGAGCGCAATGGCAGACCGCAATGCGTCGACCCAGGAGCGGGGGCGCATCGAGTTTCGGATCGGCGTCAACCTGGGCGAAATCGTCATCGAGAGCGCCGACATCTTTGGCGACGGCGTGAACGTGGCGGCGCGCCTTGAGGGCCAGGCGCCAAGAGGCGGGATCCTCATCTCCGATCTCGTCAACGCCCAGGTCAAGGGCAAGATCGACGCCATCTTCGTCGATGCGGGCGAGGTCAGTCTCAAGAATGTCGACCAGCCGTTGCGCGCCCGGCGCTGGGGAGAGGTGGGGGCTACCGCGGCACCCAGTCCGACAATCCGGATCGGTGAGACCGCCATGCCGTCGATCGCGGTACTGCCGTTTTCGAACATGTCCGGCGATCCGGAGCAGGACTACTTTGCCGATGGCCTGGTCGAGGACATCATCACCACGCTGTCGAAACTCTCCGGTCTGCGGGTGATCGCGCGCAGTTCGACGTTTGTCTACAAGGGTCGCGCGGTGGATGTGCGCGAGGTCGGACGCGAACTTGATGTCCGGTACGTGCTTGAAGGCAGCGTGCGCAAGGCCGGGAATCGAATCCGCATCACGGCCCAGCTGATCGAAGCGGCAACCGGTGCGCACGTGTGGGCGAACCGCTTCGATCGCGCGCTCGACGACCTGTTTGCGCTGCAGGACGAAATCACGCTACTGCTTGCAACCGAAATGCAGGTGCGGCTGATCGAGGGCGAGCAGGCGCGGCTGCGGTACACGACAACCAGCAACGTCGAGGCGTGGAACTGCTGGGTGCAGGGGCTTGCGCACTTCAGGGGGCCGCTCTCGAAGGATGGTTTCACCAACGTGCGCAAATACTGGGAACAGGCCGTTGCGCTCGACCCGAACTCGGCACCCCTCAATGCTGCGCTTGCCTTCGTTCACTATGCGGATGCGCGCTTCGGCTGGTGGGATGACCGGGAAACCGCGCTGCGGACGGGCGCGGAATATGCCGAACGGGGTCTGGCGATCGATCCGACCAATCCCGATGTCCATACGTCGTCGAGCCTGTTGCTGCTGTTGCGGCGGCAACATGACGAGGCGGTGGTCGAAGCGAGGAAGGCGGCGGATCTCGGGCCGGGCTCGGCCGATGTGGCGACGTTCGCCTCGTTCGTGTTCGCCTGTTCGGGTCATGCGCAGGAGGCTGTCCTGCAGATCGAGAAGGCAATCAAGTTGAGTCCCAAGTGTCCGCCGACCTATCTCGGGCACCTCGGTAATGCCTATCGCCTGACGGGCCGATACGAGGACGCCATTTCCGCATTCAAGGCCTACGGCGAACGCAGTCCCGGAGCCGGTCTCGTCGACCTGGTGCTGTGTTACCAGCAGACGGGCCGGATCACGGAAGCAAAGGCTGGCGCGCAGCGGGTCCTGGCCGCGAATCCGAAATTCACGATCGGCAACTGGAGGAAGACGCAGTTCCGGAATGACGTGGCGCAACTCGAAGCCGACGTTGCCGCGTTAGAGGCGGCGGGGCTCCCCGATTAGCGGGGCGAAAACGCCCGTGGATTCGTCGCGGGCTAATGGATTACAGCTACGGCCCTCGCGCAGAGCGGCACGGTGCTTGTGGATGTCCGCTTCTCAAACTCTTATCTTACCGCGTTGGGTCGACTAGGGACAGACGATCTGCGACGCCGAGCCGCAGCTTAGCGATCCACTGCGACCATCCGCGCCTCGATGGCTGCAGCGCACTGTTCAGTGGCCACTGGGACCGGCGCGGCGGCAGACTCTGTCCGGCCAAAGGCCATGCACCTGGTCACATTTGAAATTCATGCCTTCCGATCACGAACCCGCATGTTGAAAGCACAATGAGGCGATGACCTTGAACGTCGAAGACTTCTACTTGCCCTTCAGTCCGTCGCGCCAGGCGATGACTTCAAGCTCGCCTCGGACTGCATCCTCCACGGGGATTACCGGGTGCACCTGGAAGACAAACGCCGGCAACATCGAACAAAACTTGTGAATCGTCACCGGATCGTCGCATTCCATCAACATGTGCCCGCCCCACTCGCCGACGCGTATTACGAAAAACTCGATCTTGAAATTGGCGGGCGCCTTCCATTGTCCGAATACCTCAAGGATTCGCTTCTGGGCATTCTCGTATTCGATGGGCGAACCCTGCGGACGCTCAAACCAGCTGATCACGTATTTCATCCTATCTCCTTTCCTCGAGGGTCTGGCAGATCACAATTGCAGTCGGCCAATCTACCACCGACCCGCTGTGATCGCCAATTCCGGGAGTCCGCGGCGTCGAGTGACATTGGCATATCGAGGGATTGTGCGCGGCTCGCAGGATGAAGAACGCCAACGCCAGGATGACGCCCGACACGCCGATTGCGAACAGCGACGATTTTCGGCGCGGTCTGCACGACGTGCCGGCTTCTTGTTGCGCACCGTCCTTGACGCTGACCTCACTGACGCGTTGTTCCGATCACCGGTGCGATGTAGAGTCAACCCCCCGGGGCGCGCCTAATTCGCACCCGGTCGCTCAATTGACTGGAGAACGCTATGGCCTACGCAATCGTTCATCACTTCCCCGGCGGTACCAAGGAGCAATACGAGGCGGCACTCGCTGCGGTGCACCCGGCGCGCGACGCTCTGCCCAAGGGGCAGGTCTTCCACGCCGCAGGCCCGTCAGCCGGGGGCTGGACGATCGTGGCGGTCCACGAGTCCAAGGAGAGCTGGGAGCGGTTTCGCGACGGCACACTGCGTCCGGCGTTCGACAAGGGCATCAAGGGCAGTTTTTCGTCCTCGCCACAGGAATCGGCGTTCGAGGTCTACAACCTACAAAGATAATCCTTGTGCAAGCGTTGCCGGGCGGCAGCAGCGCGTCGCCCGACAGCGCGATGCGCTCGAATGGCGGCGCTACGAGCGGTCCTGCCCCGTAGCCGAAACCCACCGAGCCGGTCTGAACGGCCGCCGTCGCGGCACCGCTGCCGTCGGCAGGCGACGCGCAACGGCAGCAAAGCGTCGGGCACGGTCAGCCCATCTGTGGCGATGACCGCCGGCCCCATTTGCCGCGTCGGCCGTTGAGGCCCGGCTGGCTGATGTAAGTCACTCAGCGGCCGCTTCGTTGAATTGCCTCAATGCCGGCGACCGGCCAAAACCTGCCGGTCGCTATCACCGTGGAATTTTCCGGTAACCGGCCATTGACGAGGCGACCGGCGGCTCTAACCGGACGCTGCAGAGAGTCGGTCGCCTCTAGGATCTCCCGCCGGATCGCGGAGAGACTCCGCCCCCTGCAGCTTCCGCTCAGTCGACGAAGACGGTGTCGTCCGGTGCCTGCGGCGGAATCTTGATGGCGATCGACTTCACCGGTCCGCTGCTGACGATCTGGCCCTGATGCGGCGTGCCCCGAGGAATGATGAGCAGCGTCCCCGGCTTGAAGTCCTTGCGTTCGCTGCCGAGCCACATCGAGCCGCTTCCTTCGATGATGAACTGGATCTCATCGACGTTCCGGTGGATGTGCTTGCCGACGTTGCCGGTCTGGATCGCGAGTGTCGCGTTGTCGGTCACGACCAGTGTTTTGGAATGCAAGTCGGGAAAGGGGGTTGCCGGGAGGTCGGCGTGCGTGAGCGCCGCGAGATCGATGACCGCCGCGGTGAGAGGCGCGGCCGCGGCGTGCGCATCGGGGATCGCGCGATGCACCAGCGGTGACACCACGATTCCTGTGGCGAACGCAGCCGCGATGGCCAGGCCGAGAGTGGTTTTCGTGTGACGCATGGTTGCTCCTTTCAATGGTTGCGAAGCGTTGGCACAGAAGGTACGACCCGATCGTTTCGTTCGGAGCA
>JANXZT010000085.1 GCA_025355395.1 Betaproteobacteria bacterium | reverse complement strand
TCCCAAGGCGCTCGCTCCCCCTCGAGGGACGGCGCACAGCGCCAAGGGGGTCCATCAAATGAGCGCCGCTGGGCCGCTCCCAAGGCGCTCGCTCCCCCTCGGGGGGACGGCGCACAGCGCCAAGGGGGCCCAATGAGCGCCGTCGCGCTGCCGCGCCCGCATGAGGTGCCGCATACCATTTCTCCCGGCTTGTGGGCGCTCGCGTGGAGGCGCCTGCAGTCCGATCATGTCGGAATGGCGTCGCTTGCCGTTGTGCTCGCCTTCATTGTCATGATGATCCTGTCCGGTACCGGACTCGTCGCCGGGGACTGGTCGCGCGAGGTCGGCGTCAACTACGCCCCGCCGACCTTTGCCGGGCCGGGTGAGGCGGCTCTTCCCGGCGGCGCTCCCGGCGCACCGGGAAGCACGCCGGCGACACCCGCCAGCGAATTCAAGTCGAGCGTGGTCGATCCGCTAGCCGATGTAATCCGTGAGTTGCGTGGCGGCGCCCCGCTGCCCGGCGCCGAGGGCGCAGGCGATGCCGCGAAGGAGGGCACTGACGCCGGTGCGGCCGATGCCAACGAAAAATCGGTGGACCCGCTCGCCGACGTGATGGCCGACATCAAGGCGGGTGCGGCGAAGCAGGGACCGGCGCCCGCCGCGGAAGCGCGCGCGGCAACTCTCCCTTTCGGCGGTGACAAGTGGGGCCGCGATGTGCTCAAGAAAACCATCAAGGGCTCGCAAACGTCCATCTTCGTCGGGCTTGCCGCTGCGGCGGTGGCGACGTTCCTCGGCACAGTGATGGGTGCCTTCGCCGGTTACTACGGCCGGTGGGTCGATGACTTTTTCAACTGGTTCTACAGTGTCTTCAGCTCGATCCCGTATTTGCTGCTGATTCTCGCAGTGGCCGCGGTGCTGCAGCAAAAAGGCACCCTGACCATCATCCTGATCCTCGGCCTCACGGGATGGACCGGTGTGTTCCGGCTGGTGCGCGGCGAGTACCTCAAGCACAAGGCGCGCGAATACGTGCAGGCGGCCGATGCGATCGGGGCGTCGAACGCGCGACGGATGTTCGTGCACATCCTGCCCAATGTCAGCCACGTGGTGCTGGTGCAACTCTCGATCCTGGTGGTGGCATTCATCAAGTCCGAGGTCATCCTGTCTTTCCTCGGTTTTGGCGTACCGGTCGACGTGGTCTCGTGGGGCTCGATGCTGAACGAGGCGCAGAACGAGCTGATCCTCGGCAAATGGTGGCAGCTTGCGGCGGCCGGCACCGCGATGGCGCTACTGGTGACGGCCTTCAGCCTGTTTACCGATGCGTTGCGCGACGCGCTCGATCCCAAGCTCAAGGGCAGGGCCGGCGTGTGAGCACCGAAGCGGCGATGCCCGCACCGTCGGCCGATCCGCTGATCAGCGTTCGCGACCTTCGGGTCGCCTTCCGCCTCGATCGCGAAACCACGTTCCAGGCGTTGCGCGGCGTGAGCTTCGACATTCCGCGCAATACGACTATCGCGCTGGTCGGTGAGTCCGGCAGCGGCAAATCGGTGACGGCCTTGGCGATGCTCGGCTTGTTGCCGCCGGAGAATTCGATCGTCGATCCGGCGAGCCGCATCATGTACGGCGGACGCAACCTGCTGGAGCTTTCCGGCGGCGAGCTCCGCCAGTTGCGCGGCGCCGACATATCGATGATCTTTCAGGAGCCGATGACGTCGCTCAACCCGGTGTTCACGGTCGGGTTTCAGTTGACCGAGGTGCTGCGCCTGCATCGCGGCATGAAGTCGGGCCAGGCGCGTCGGCGCGCGATTGAATTGCTGGATGAGGTCGGCATTCCGGACCCCGAATACAAGATCAACGCGTTCCCGTCGCAGATGTCGGGAGGACAGCAGCAACGGGTGATGATCGCGATGGCGATCGCCTGCGAGCCGAAGCTCCTGATCGCGGACGAGCCCACCACCGCACTCGACGTCACAATTCAGAAACAGATCCTCGACTTGATCGCGGCGTTGCAGCGCAAGCACCAGATGTCGGTGCTTTTCATCACCCACGATCTCGCGGTGGTTGGAGAGATCGCCGATTACGTGGTGGTGATGCGAAGCGGCGAAATTCGCGAGCAGGGGCCCGCGCGGCAGATCTTCGAGAATCCGCGGGACAGTTACACCCAGGCGTTGCTCAAATGCCGGCCGCGGCTTGACAAGCGCCTCGCGCGGCTGCCCGTCATCGACGATTTTCTGAGCGGGCATGCCGCGCGCGCAGATCAGCTGACCGAGCGCAAGCGCGGCATTTCTCCCGCTGATGCGATCCTGCTGGAGGTCAGGAACCTCGGCAAGAACTTCTATTCGCGCGAAGGGCTTTTCGGACGACGGAAATTCGAGGCGGTGAAAAACGTTTCGTTCAATCTGCCCAAGGGCAAGACGCTGGGGCTCGTCGGCGAATCGGGCTCAGGCAAGACCACGGTCGGGCTGACCCTCATGCGACTGCACGAAGCGTCCTCCGGCGAAGCGATTTTCGAGGGCCGCGATCTCTTTCGAATGTCAGCGTCGGAATTCATGGCGTACAAGCGGCGCATCCAGATCATTTTCCAGAATCCGTATGCATCGCTCAACCCGCGATTCATCGTCGGCCAGATCCTGACCGAGCCCATGGAAATCCATGGCATCGGCAAGACGTCGCAGGAACGCACCGATCATGCTTTCGAGCTTCTGGCCCGCGTGGGGCTGCCGGAAGCTTCATTCTACAAGTATCCGCATGAGTTTTCCGGCGGCCAGCGCCAGCGGATCGCCATCGCGCGTTGCCTCACGATGAAACCGGACATCCTGATCTGCGACGAATCGGTGTCGGCGCTCGACGTATCGGTGCAGGCGCAGGTGTTGAACCTGCTGCAGGACCTGCAGGATGAATATCATCTCTCCTACATTTTCATTTCGCATGATCTCGCGGTGGTGAAATACATCTCCGACCAGATCATGGTGATGAACGAGGGGCAGATCATCGAAATCGCCGGCTCCGACGAGATCTACCTGCATCCGCGCGAGCCTTACACCCAACGGCTGCTGGCGTCGATTCCCAAGGGGTGGGACGGACACCGCGTCGCCATGGCAACATGATCGTGAGCGTAGGGTTAGCGTAGTAATCGGCCTGCCGCCGCAAATCGCGCCGAAGAAACACGGCGCGCCTTGGTTGTGGCAAGGTGGAATGTGGCGCCGCGGAAGACCG
>JANXZT010000084.1 GCA_025355395.1 Betaproteobacteria bacterium | reverse complement strand
CGCTGGGCGCGCGGCACGGCCTGGATGCCGACCACCTCGCGACCATCGACGGCCTGACGCGCTGCAACGCCCGCGCCAATCCCCGGCTCGCCCGGCGCGCCGGGGCACTGTTTTCCCTCGGGCACGGGCTGATCGTGACGCTGGTAGCGCTCGCCGCTGCAACGCTTTCGCGTGGGTGGCAAACGCCGGGCTGGCTCGAGACGAGCGGCGTGGCGGTGTCGGTTATCTTTCTATTCGGGCTTGCGTTCCTCAACATACGCGCGGTCTTCGTCACCCATCCCGACCATGTGGTGGCCCCCGTCGGCTTCAAAGGGCGATTGCTCGGACGGTTCCTGATGGTGCGCCGGGGGTGGGCCGTGGCGGCTGTGGGTATGCTCTTCGCGCTCTCCTTCGATACCATCTCGCAGGCGGCGCTGTTCGCGCTTGCCGCGGGACGTTTCGGCGGTGTGGCGGAGGTGCTCCTGGTGGCGGGACTCTTCGTCGCCGGCATGCTTTTGGTCGATGGCATCAACGGCGTATGGATCAGCCGGCTGCTGCGCCGCGCCGACCGCACGGCAGCGATTGCGTCCCGGGTGATGGCGCTGACCGTGGCCGGCATCAGCCTCGCCGTCGGTCTTTTCACGCTGGTCAAGGTGTGGGCGCCGGCAATCGACGCGTGGAGCGCCAATCACGAGCTGATGCTGGGCGGAATGGTCGTCGCGAGCGTGCTGCTCTCGTTCAGTGCGGCGGTGGCGGCGGCGAAGCGGGCGCCCGTGGCGTAGGGGTACCTGAGTAGTCTGGTTCATAAATTGGGCGACGTTTGATTTCATGCCGCAAGACGTAATGGGACTTGTCGGCACCGCCTGAACCGGCCTACGAATTCGATCAGCGCAGCGCCGGGTAGCCAACCGCCGACCGCCAGTCGTCGCGGTGCCACGCCGGGCCGGCTCGCGCCTGTGGCCGCCACGCGCGCGCCGCGGACCCACCGGCGCACGCGCGCAACCGCACCAAATACCGATCCGGGGCGACCTCCGTCCACCCCATTTCCCCGTCGGCCCGGTCGCGTCAAGCCGTGATACGCTGCCTCGGCAGGCACCTCGTGGGGTTGGATTTCCTATCCTTCGTTGGACGCGACACGCCGCATCTGTGCGCAACCTCGATGAACGCTCCCAGCCAGTTCGCACTGCTTCGCCAGCGGCGTTTTGCGCCGTTCTTCTGGACGCAGTTCGCGGGCGCCGCCAACGATAACGTCTTCAAGAACGCTTTCGTCGTCTTCGTGACGTTCGAAGCGGCGTCCCGGCTTCGTGTCGACGCGGGTATGGTCGTCAATCTGATCGGCGCCGTGTTCATCCTGCCGTTCATGCTGTTGTCGGCGACATCGGGTCAGCTCGCCGACAAGTACGAGAAGTCGCGGCTGATCCGGCTGATCAAGCTGTTCGAGATCGTCATCATGGCGATCGGCCTCGCGGGATTCGTCGCGCAAAGCGTCGTCCTGCTGTTCGTCGCGCTGGCGTTGCTCGGCGTCCACTCGACGCTGTTCGGGCCGGTGAAATACGCGATCCTCCCGCAGCATTTGCGGATCGACGAGCTGGTCGGCGGCAACGGTCTGGTCGAGATGGGAACGTTCGTCGCAATCCTGCTCGGCACGATCGCGGGTGGGCTGGTGGTTGCGATCAAGCCGAATGGCACGACCCTGGTCGGCGCGCTCGCCATCGCGATTGCGGTTGCCGGCTGGCTCGTCAGCCGCCGGATTCCGCAGACGCCGGCCGTGGCGCCGCAGCTTGCGATCAACTGGAACCCGTTCACAGAGACGTGGGCGAACCTGAAGCTCGCGAAGAACAACCTTGCCGTGTGGCGGTCGATGCTCGGCATCTCGTGGTTCTGGTTCTACGGTGCGATCTACCTCGCGCAACTGCCGGCATTCACCCAGCGTGTGCTGGGCGGCGACGAGCACGTGTTCACGTTGCTGCTTGCCTTGTTCTCGGTCGGCATCGGCATCGGTTCGCTGCTCTGCGAGCGGCTGTCCGGGCACAAGGTGGAGATCGGGCTCGTTCCGTTCGGATCGATTGGCCTGACGGTGTTCGCGTTCGACCTGTGGCTCGCATCGCGGCACCTCGCCGCAACCGGTGAAGCCGGAATTGCCGCATTCCTCGCGACGGGCGCGCATTGGCGCGTTGCGGTCGACATCGTGCTGCTCGGCGTATTCGGCGGGTTCTATACGGTGCCGTTGTACGCGCTGATCCAGGCGCGTGCAGCGCCTACGCATCGTTCGCGCATCATCGCCGCGAACAATATCCTGAATGCGTTGTTCATCATCGCCTCCGCCGCCGTCGCGATCGGTTTGCTGCGCGCAGGACTTTCGATACCCGAGCTGTTCGCAGTCGTCGGCGTGATGAACGGGCTCGTCGCCGCGTACATCTACACGCTGGTGCCGGAATTCCTGATGCGCTTTCTCGCGTGGCTCCTGATCCACACGGTCTATCGCGTGGATCAGCAGGGTCTCGAGAACATTCCGGACGAGGGCGCGTACGTCGTCGTCTGCAATCACGTGAGCTACGTCGATGCCGTGGTCATAGCCGCATGCGTGCGCCGACCGATCCGGTTCGTGATGGACCACCGGATTTTCCGCGTGCCGCTCCTGGCGTTCATCTTTCGCGCGATGCGGACGATTCCGATCGCGTCGGCCCGCGAGAATCCGGCGATGAAGGACCGGGCGTTCGCCGAGGTCGCGAAGGCGCTCGCCGCCGGCGAGATCATCGGCATCTTTCCCGAGGGCAAGTTGACCGAGACCGGTGAATTGAACCCGTTCCGGCCAGGGGTTCAGCAGATCGTCGCGACGACGCCAGTGCCTGTCGTACCGATGGCGTTGCGCGGGCTTTGGGGAAGCTTTTTTTCCCGCGCGCACGAAGGAAGGGCGATGCGAAGGTTGCGCGGTGTCTTTTCGCGTATCGCACTCGTTGCAGCGCCGCCGGTCGATGCGGCGGACGCGACGCCTGACATCCTGTTCGAGCGTGTTCATGCGTTGCGCGGAGACGCGCGATGACGCCCGCTCCGCCCCCCGATCATCGCCAGCGCGGCGTGCAGTCCACGGCAATGAAGGTCTCAATGGCCTGAAAGCGACGCACGCAGGTTGGCGTGTCGGCCGGCCGTGCAGAACCCGCGACGGTTCTCGCATCGGCCCGCCGGCACATCGACGGAAAGCTGCGCCGAGGCAGTACGATCGACGATCCCAGTCCGGAGGGAAGCCGAGTTTCTGCGGCCGCGGACGGACTGTCCGGGCCCACTGATACGGACAAAGCCTGGCCGCTAGCGTTTCTGCGTGCCGCGGTCGGGCTGTCCTGGCCCACTGATAGCGTGCGCGGTCAGGACGCGCGTGGTTGCGCCGGCATCGATCCGCTCGAGGAAATCGAGCACCGATTCGGCGCTGACGACATCGATCTCACCCGCCATGCGCCGGTCGAACGGATGATCGTCGAAGGCGATGTTTGCCCGCGACAACTCGCCCCCGAGGCGCTCCATTGCCGACAGGTGAATGGTGCTGGGATGCAAGTCCGCACCGCGCAACCACGCTTGCGCCTGCGCGCGCGTAACCACGGGCTCGTCCGCGAGTGCGCTGGCCGTCGTCTCCAGTACCCACTGATTGGAGTTCTGGTAGCGGGTGCCCCAGGCGTAGGCAACGAGGTTGTAATGCGGTTCGTGCATGCGGCCGCCCCTGCGCGCGGCGAGGGCGGTGTCGATCTTGCGCTGAACGGCGGGCGACGGAATGACGATCTTGGCCTCGTAGGCGAACATGTCGTCGAGAAAGAAATCGCCCAGCCCCTGATCGTAGAGCGCGGACTCCGCGGTGCCGCATTGGTTGAGTTCGTTGACGACGGTCCACTCGCCGCGCGGGTGGCCCCGCCAGACGAAGCCGACGTGCGAGTAGCGCAAACCGTAACGCGACAGATCGCGACCGACCCGCGCGACGATGGCGACATCAGCCTTGGCTTGATCGAGCGTGTCGCGCACCTGGAGCGCCAGGTCGAGCCCGGCACGCACTTCTTCCGGCCTCAGTGTTCTTTCGGTGCAGGCCTGGCCCGCGTAGGCGTTGAACGCCATGCAGGCCAGTACGACGGCGGCGAGTGGGTTGCGCATGGCGGTCCTCTTCAGCGCTGGGTGGATCGAGCCTGATAGAGCATCGCCTGTCCGACGTTGTTGGGAATGAACGCCAGGATCCTGCCGGCGGCGACGAGCGAATAGCCGGTTGCTTCCGCGACGACGCTGACGGCCACGCCGACGGCGACCGATGCCCGTTCGGCAACCGCGCTCGCGACGCGAACCGAAATTTCCGAACCGGTGGCGACGTTGCGCAGGACGATGATGCTGGCATCGACGAGCGGCGTGACCGTTGCGACAACCAGGTCGCCGCCCGCCACGAGCACGCCGATGCTTCCGTCGACGATCAATCCGGAGGCCGCAAGCGACGCTTCCGACGCCGTGGCAGATTGCGCGGCGCTGTCCTGCGCTGCGGCGGGCGCGGACATGAAAGGCGCGACGAGTGCGACTGCCAACAGCGCGACGACTAGAGGCCTGGTCTTCATCGTGATCTCCGGTGTGGTGACGAATGGCGGGAACGAAGGGTTGCCCGCGGTGCGAATTCTGCATTGCCGGTAGCATTCGTCAACACTGTTCGGTTGAGGTATCATTTTCCGCTACGCAAGGCCGCTGCCGATGCTACGAGCCGACCCCCATGACGGATAGCCAGCAACTGATCGAGACGCTGAAGAAACTGCTGAAAACGCAGGGGCTCACCTACGCGGACGTCGCGGCGCGCGTGGAGCTCTCCGAGGCGAGCGTGAAGCGGCTGTTTTCCGCGCGCACGTTTACGCTGAATCGGCTGGAGGAGTTTTGTCGCGTGCTGGAGATCGATTTTTTCGAACTGGCGAGACTCGCTCGCGGACGCACGGCCGAAGCGCGCGAGATGACCGAAAAACAGGAAGCGGCGCTGGCGCAGGATGCTCGGCTGCTCGGCGTGTTCTATCTGTTGTTGAGCGATTGGAGCGCGAGCGAGATCCTCGCGTCCTACGAACTCTCGCAGACCGAATTGACGCGGCTCATGGTGCGACTGGATCGACTGGGGTTGATCGACCTGTTGCCGCGGGATCGCGTGCGCGTCAGGGTGCCGCATCTTCTGCGGCTGCATCAGGGTGGACCCATCCACCGGGTGCACGGCAAACGGGTCGTCAACGATTTCATCGCCGCCGAATTCGAACGCATTGGTGGTTACTTCCGGTTCGAATACCGCGAGCTGTCGAAAGCGTCCTATGAGCTGCTGCAGCGCAAGCTCGAACGCGTCACCGTGGAATTTCTCGAGCTGGCCGAACTCGACAGCGCCGTTCCCTCGAATCGACGCGAGACCACCGGGATCCTGCTCGCGATGCGCCCCTGGGCGCTGTCGCTGGTGACCGGCCTCAAGCCGCGCGTCGGCAAAGTCTAATCTGAATGATCTCGCGTTCCTTCCGCGAGAGACGGATCGTGAATGGGCTGTTGCCAGGCATTCTCGGTGGCCCTCCTGCCGTTGCACGATAGTCGAGATTTCGCAATTGGCAATATTTGTACGTTGCCATATTGAAAACAGGGTACCAAGGTAGCGGTCAGTGCGGGGGCACCGATGGACCGGCCACCGCCGCAGTGAGCGGCCTCACCGTCGCTTTCACATTGACCGTGCTTTTCTTGCCTGACGCGTCCTCAAAGACGAGCGTCAACGGCACCGTCTCGCCGTCACGCAACGGCCGGGCGAGCTCCATCAACATCACATGGTAGCCGCCGGGCTTCAAGTCGACGGCCTTGCCGGGCTGCAATGGGAGCCTGGGCATCGCGCGCATCCTCATCACGCCGTCTGACATGGCCATCGCGTGCACCTCGGCGACTTTGGCGACCGGTGTATCGACGCGCACGAGTGCCGTAGGCGCGGCGGCGGTCAGTGTCATGAACGCCCCGGTCGCCTGTTGACCGGCCACTGTGCCGCGAATCCATGCGTCGGTAACGGTGACCTGTGCCGAGGCACCGCCGGCGGCAAAGACGCCCAGGAACAAGAATGCACGCAATAACGGCAGGACGGACGGCAATCGACAGGTCATGATGGTCTTTCGAAAGTGCGGATCGAGCGTCGCTCGCATGCGCGCATTTTACGTGAGGCGCAAACGCGTCCCGTGCCATGACGCCAATCAACGCCCCACCCGCATCGGATCGCCGCGGTTCGTATTCCACCCCTCGGCCATGTACCAAGCGGCCTGGTGCGCTATGGCAAGATAGGGGGATGCACGATGCAGTGATGCTTTCCCGTTCCGCTGTAACCCCCCCCTCCCACGTGCGGCAGGTTGCCGTGTGGCTCTTCGTCTGCTGCGCGCTGTTGTTCGCGATGATCGTGCTGGGCGGCGTCACGCGCCTCACGCATTCCGGCTTGTCCATCACCGAATGGCAACCGATTGTCGGAACACTGCCGCCTCTCGATGAGGCTCAGTGGCAGGAAGCGTTGAGCAAGTATCAGCGCACGCCCGAATACGATCAGGTCACCAAGGGAATGTCGCTCGAAGAATTCAAGGGCATTTTCTGGTGGGAATACTTCCACCGCCTGCTCGGACGAGTGATCGGTATCGTGTTTTTGCTGCCGCTATTGTGGTTTGTGCTGCGCGGGCGCATTCCTCCCGGCTACCCGGCGCGACTCGCCCCCATCTTCGTCCTGGGCGGCCTGCAGGGCGCCATGGGCTGGTACATGGTGAAAAGCGGCCTGGTCGATGACCCTCGCGTGTCGCAATTCCGGCTCACCGCACATCTGGGTTTGGCGCTCATCATCTTCGCCGCGACGATGTGGGTCGGTCTTTCGCTCTGGTTCGGCGAACGCACCGTCCGGAACGTCCCGCCGTCGGTGCGCCGTTGGGCCTTGGGCATTGCTGGGCTCGTTTTTGTAATGGCACTGACCGGTGGTTTCGTGGCGGGAATCCGGGCGGGATTCGCCTACAACACGTTTCCGCTGATGAACGGTTATCTCGTTCCGCCCGAAATCCTGATGCTCGAACCGTGGTGGAAAAATCCGTTCTGGAACATGGCGACGGTGCAATTCGATCATCGCCTGCTCGCTTGGGCGCTTGCCTTGCTCACGCCGGTGCTGTGGTGGAAGTTGAGCGGCACCCTTGGCCTGCCGCGGCGCGCCCGGCTGGGTGGCCATGCGCTGCTGTTCATGCTGGCGGTGCAGATCGCTCTTGGCATTTCGACGCTGGTCAATGGGGTGCCGCTGCACCTTGCGGCCGCGCACCAGGCAGGTGCGGTCTTGTTGTTCGCGGCAGCATTGAACGTCGCGCACGCGGTGCGTTGAATCGAAGGCGGGAGAGTGTCGGTCATACCGATCCCGTGGGGTGTGAAGGCTGCCGGCCATCGTCGTCGGTTGCGCAGAATGGCGCCGCGGGCGATCATGGGTGGTTTTTGAGCCCCCACGAAAGATCAGATGACCGAACCGCGCGCACTCGACGAACCGCTCACCGATGCCGAGCTCGACGAACTGGAGGCGTTCCTTGCCTCGGATTCCGTGCCGCAGGATTGCATGGACCTTGAAATGCTCGACGGCTTTCTGACGGCGATGGTGTCCGGGCCCGACGTGGTGCAACCCTCGGAATGGCTGCCACAGGTCTGGAGCGAAGGCGGCAAGAGCGCCAGCCCCGCATTTTCAGGAAGCGACCAGGCACAGAAGATCATGGCGTTGGTGCTGCGCCATCTGGTCGGCATTCAACGCACCTTGGCGGAGTCTCCGACGCGATTCCGGCCGTTGCTCTACGTGCCCGACGAGATCGCCCGCAAGTCCGATCGCACCCCGCCCGAGGGCACCGCCTGGTGCGAGGGCTACATGGCGGGCGTCAAGTTGCGCGATGACGAGTGGGAGCCGCTGTATGACGCCACCGATGCGCGCGACTGGATCTTTCCGGTCGAGGCCCTCGCGTTCGGCGACCGCGACGACGACTTCACGGAATGGGTCGATACCGACGAAAAAAGAGAGAGCCTCATCGACGAGTTGCCGGTGGCGGCCGTGCTGATTTACCGGTTCTGGCAGGACCGCCGTGCGTCGAAGCCGGGGCAAGGGCAGGGCGCACGACGCGGCGTGGTGTCGGATACCGGCCGCAAATCGCGCCAGCGACTGCACTGAAGCGGGGCAGCGTTGAGGCGGTGTAATGAATGGGAGGACGCATGAACCATGGGCGTAGTGGAGCGTGGCTGGGCGTTCAGCTTGGTCAGATCAAGCATTACGCGAAGCGGACCGGCGGCCGGTGCATACCGGAACAGTAAGTGAGGCTGAAGCCTGAGTCCACAGCGGCGAATCAAGTCGGAAGTCAGGCGATTGCGGCCCTCACCGGAAAAACAGCCAGCTCAGAAATGCGAACAGCGGTAGCAGGATCGACCCTGACCACGCCATGTAGCCGAAGAAGCTCGGCATGCGAATGCCGCGCTCCTCGCAAATCGCCTTCACCATGAAGTTGGGCGCGTTGCCGATATACGTGTTGGCGCCCATGTACACGGCACCTCCGGAGATGGCGACCAGTGTCGCTGCGAGTGGTCCCATGAGCTCCTGTGGGTTCGCGCCCGCAAGATTGAAGAACACGAGGTACGTGGGAGCGTTGTCGAGGAAGCTCGACAGTGCGCCGGCAAGCCAGAAGTAAGCGGCGTTCACCGGCTTATGATCCGGCGTGGAGACCAGCGCCAGAACCGGCGCAAGCGCGCCTTCGCGGCCAGCACCGAGGATCGCGAGCACCGGGATGATGGTGATGAAGATCCCCGCGAACAGGATGGCAACTTCCTGTATGGGCGTCCACGCAAAAGCATTCTCCACTCGAATGCGCGAGGGTGTCGTCTTCCATGACACGTACGTGATCACGATCAGCGCGATGTCCCGGGCGAGGCCGTTGAGCGCTACGGGCACGCCCAGAATGGAGTACACGGGCCCGTCGCGCCACAGGCCGCTGCCGATCACCGCGCCGACGATGGTGGCGAGATAAACCACGTTCTGCAGTCCTTCCACCCGCACACGTCGGGGAACGGCACTCCGCATCGGCGGCTCCGGCTCGCGGCTCCACATGAAGCGGTCGAGCACGTAGAACGTCGCGAGCAGGATCGTCATCAAGAACATGGTCGGCAGGAGCATCCGAGTCGTCGTCCAGAAGAAGTCGATGCCCTTGAGGAAGCCAAGGAAAAGTGGCGGGTCCCCTACCGGCGTCAGCGCGCCCCCGATGTTCGATACCAGGAAGATGAAGAAGATGAACACATGCGCGTTGTGCTGACGATCGGCATTGGCGCGGATCATCGGCCTGATCAGCACCATCGAGGCGCCGGTCGTGCCCAGCAGGCTGGCGCTGACGCTGCCGATCGCGAGAAGTCCTGTGTTGGTGGCCGGCGTGCCGATCAGATTGCCGACGATCAGTATGCCGCCAGCGGTCGCGAAAAGCGACAGCAGCAGGATCATGAAGGGCAGATACTCGCCGAGCGCCGTGTGCAGCGTAACGTCGAGCGCGCGGCCGGGCCCGAACGTAATCGCGTACGGCACGAGAAAGACGAGCGACCAGAATGTGGCGATCTTGCCGAAGTGCCGTTCCCAGAAGTGCCGTGCGACGAGCGGGTAGAGCGCGATCGAGAGCAGGATGCCCGCGAAGGGCATGCCCCACACGAGTCCCAGGGAGCGCGCTTCGGCGAGCGCGGCATCGCCTGCGGCGAGCACGGACGGCGCGAACGACGAGCCAGCGAGCACCGCCCCCGCACCTGCCAAGCGTATCCGCATATCTTCTCCGCGACGAAAGCGACGATCATACCTGCCGTGCTGCATCCCCCTCACCGGATGCAGGGGCTTCAAGCTGCAGCGACGCTCACCCCGGCTTCACCATCGTCTCGGGTCGTACCCACCGGTCGAAGTCCTCCCCGCTCACATACCCAAGCTTCAATGCGGCCTCGCGCAGCGTGGTGCCTCCGCGGTGCGCCGCCAATGCGATCTCGGCCGCGCGCTCATAGCCAATGTGGGGATTAAGGGCGGTCACCAGCATCAGCGAGTCTTCGAGGTGGGCACGAATGCGCGCCCGGTTGGGTTCGATGCCCCGGGCGCAGCGCTCATCGAATGAATGGATGCCATCGGCGAGGATGGCAATGCTTTCGAGCACGTTGTGCAGCATCACCGGCTTGAATACGTTGAGCTGAAAATTGCCTTGCGATCCGGCAAATGCGACGGCGGCGTCATTGCCGAATACCTGCACCGCGATCATCGTCAGCGCTTCGCATTGTGTCGGATTGATCTTGCCCGGCATGATCGACGAGCCGGGCTCGTTGTCGGGAACGCTGATCTCGCCGATGCCCGCCCGCGGGCCGCTCGCATACCATCTGACGTCGTTGGCGATCTTCATCAGTGCCCCGGCCAGCGTGCGCAATGCCGCACTGGCGTTGACCATCGCATCGTGGGCGGAGAGTGCCGCAAACTTGTTGGCGGCACTCGTGAACGGCGTTCCGGTGTGCTCGGCAATGACGCGCGCAACGGTGTCACCGAAACGCGGGTCGGCGTTCAGACCGGTACCCACCGCGGTGCCGCCGAGTGCCAGCTCGCTCAAACCCGGGCGCACCGCGCGCAGGGTCGCCAACGCAGCGTCGAGTTGGGCCACCCATCCCGAGATCGCCTGCCCGAGCATGAGCGGTGTGGCATCCTGCAGATGGGTGCGTCCGATCATGACTACGTCGGCAAACGCTTTCTCTTTTTCGTGCAGCGTTGCGCGCAATGCCTGAATGGTCGGAAGCAGGCGATGGTCGAGCTCGGCCATGGTCGCGACGTGCATCACGGCCGGGAATACGTCGTTGGAGGATTGGCTGCGGTTGACATCATCGTTCGGATGCACCGGCGATTTGCTGCCGAGCTTTCCGCCTGCGAGCGCGATCGCACGGTTGGCAATTACCTCGTTGGCATTCATGTTCGATTGCGTGCCGGATCCGGTCTGGAAAACGCCCAGTGGAAATTCCGGGTCGAGCTTGCCATCGATTACTTCCTGCGCGGCGCGGGTGATGAGGTCCACCTTGTCCGGCGCGAGCGTTCCCAGCATGCCATTGGCAACCGCGGCGCACTGCTTGACCACGCCGAAGGCGCGAATGACCGGTCGCCCCCAGTGGAAGCGGTCGAGCGCGATCGCGAAATTGATGAGCGAGCGCTGTGTTTGCGCGCCCCACAGGTGATCGGCGGGTACCGGCACTTCTCCCAACGCATCCTTTTCGATACGCACAGCCGGCGCGGAGCGTAGATCCTGCATGACACCTCCCAAGACGTTACGGCAACCACGATTGTCCACCAAATGGCGCCGCACGTTAAAATCCCCGTCTGCCTTCACCCGCAGTCCTTTGTCTAACCGGCTCATGTCGAGTCTCCCCCTCCCGCCCGAGGCACCGGCTGTCCGCTTCGACCTCGGACTCGATGCCGACGCCGATGCGCTCGACGCCTCGCCCGCGCGCATGGCGATCGGGCGACTTCATCGGGCCGACGAGAAGGCCACCGTGGCCACCCTGGTGGGCGAGGCGCAACTCACGGCAACCGAGCTTGCAACGACGCAGGCGCTCGCGACGCGGCTCGCGCAAGCCGTGCGTTCCGAGCGTGCGCGCGCTGGCGGTGTCGATGCGTTGATGGTGGAATTCTCGCTCGACAGCGACGAGGGCATCGCGCTCATGTGCCTGGCCGAAGCGTTGCTGCGCATTCCCGATGACGCCACGCGCGACCAGCTGATCCGCGACAAGCTCGCACGCGGCCAGTGGCGCTCGCATGTCGGCGCGTCGCCATCGCTCTTTGTCAACGCCGCGTCCTGGGGTCTCCTGGTTACCGGGCGGCTCATGGATTCGCATAGCGAGAATCGGCTCGAGCAGGCGCTCACCTCGCTGCTGCGCAAAGGCGGGGAGCCGATGATCCGGCGCGGGGTGGATCTCGCGATGCGCCTCCTGGGGCGGCAATTCGTGACCGGACGCACCATCGAGGAGGCGCTTGCCAATGCCCGCGAGCGTGAAGCCCGCGGTTATACATTTTCCTATGACATGCTGGGCGAAGGTGCGGTGACCGCGCAGGATGCGCAACGCTACCTGGGCGCCTACGAAGCCGCGGTGCACGCCATCGGGCGGGCGAGCTCCGGGCGCGGCGTGCACGGCGGTCCCGGCATTTCGGTCAAGCTTTCGGCGTTGCATCCGCGTTTCGTCCGCAGCCAGCGCCAACGCGTGCGTCACGAGTTGATGCCGCGGGTGCTGATGCTGGCACGGCTCGCGCAGCATTACGACATCGGCCTCAACATCGACGCCGAGGAGGCCGACCGGCTCGAGTTGTCGCTCGACGTGCTGGCGCACCTCGCGCGCGACCCGGTGCTGCGCTCCTGGCAGGGTCTGGGTTTCGTGGTGCAGGCCTACCAGAAGCGCGCCCGACCGGCGATCGACTGGATTGTGGAGCTCGCGCGCCGGCAGCACGTGCGCATCAATCTGCGCCTGGTAAAGGGAGCGTATTGGGATACGGAGATCAAGCGGGCGCAGGTCGACGGCATGCCCGGCTATCCGGTATTTACGCGCAAGTCGCATACCGATGTTTCGTATCTCGCTTGCGCACGCGCGATGCTCGCAGCGCCAGATGCGATTTATCCGCAGTTTGCAACGCATAACGCCTTCACGATCGCAGCGGTGCACACCCTGGCTTTCGATGCGGAATACGAGTTCCAGTGCCTGCACGGCATGGGCGAAAGCATCTACGATCAAGTCGTCGGACCCGCGCGCCTCGATCGGCGCTGCCGCATTTACGCACCCGTGGGGTCGCACCAGACGCTGCTCGCCTATCTGGTGCGCCGGCTGCTCGAAAATGGAGCCAACACATCGTTTGTCAATCGCATCGTCGATCCGCATGTCCCGATCGAAGCGCTGGTCGAAGATCCGGTGGCGCAGGTACGGCGGACCGGCGGCGCGCCGCATCCGCGCATACCGCTGCCCTCGCAAATGCTCGGACATCGCCGCAATTCGGAGGGTCTCGATTGCGCGGATGACCGCGTGCTCGATGAACTCGGGCGCGCGTTGGCTGCGACCCGGCCGTACATCGAAGCGACGCCAGTGCTCGCCGATGCCCACGCGGCGACTCGGCGCTCGAGTGATCAACGCGCGATCGGCAGCAGGGAGTGGAGCGAAGTGCGCAATCCCGCGGATCGGGCCGACGTGGTGGGGGCGGTGGCCGAGGCGACGATCGATGACATCGAGCGCGCGGTGAGCCTGGCCGGCGATCGCGGCATCGCGTGGAGCAGGACCCCGGTCGAGGAACGCGCTCGATGTCTCGAGCGGGCGGCCGATCTATTGGAAGCCGAGCGTGCGCAATTGATGGCGCTGCTGGTGCGTGAAGCGGGACGTACCGTGCCTAATGCGGTCGGCGAGATTCGCGAAGCCGTCGATTTCTGCCGCTATTACGCAATGCAGGCGCGGGTCGAGTTGATTGGCAGCGAGGCTTCGGCGCGCGGGCCGATGGTTTGCATCTCCCCGTGGAATTTCCCCCTTTCTATTTTTGTCGGCCAGATCGCGGCGGCGCTGGCGGCCGGCAATCCGGTCCTGGCGAAACCTGCCGAACAAACACCGCTGGTGGCGTCGCTTGCGGTGGCGCTTATCCATCGGGCGGGTGTGGTCCCCGCCGCGCTCCAGCTTCTTACCGGTCGCGGTGAGATCGTCGGGGCGGCGCTGGTCGCGGACTTACGCATCGCCGGTGTCATGTTCACCGGATCGATCGCGGTGGCGCGCACGATCAATCGGCAACTTGCGAGGCGCGACGACGACCCGGTGCTGATCGCGGAAACCGGCGGGCAGAACGCGATGATTGTCGACAGCTCCGCACTGATCGAACAGGTGATTGGCGACGTCCTGCAATCGGCCTTCGACAGTGCCGGTCAGCGCTGCTCGGCGCTGCGGGTGCTGTGTGTTCAGGAAGACGTGGCCGAGGCGGTGATCGCCATGCTCGAGGGTGCGATGCGCGAGCTCGTCCTCGGCGACCCGCGCGCACTTGCGACCGACATC
>JANXZT010000047.1 GCA_025355395.1 Betaproteobacteria bacterium | reverse complement strand
ATTGGAAGCATTCATGTCAGCCACACGGACGGCCTCGATCCGAGGTTTGGACGGCTCGCAATCGAACAGCACCGGCGGTTCACCGGTTTTAACCGCGCGCCAAAAGGCCTTTTCGGCTGCAATCAGGATCGTCTGATAGATCGGATCGGCCTCGATCGAGATTTCCATCCATTTGCCGCCGCCGTTGATGATCGACAGCACGGATTTTTTGGTGCCGGCTACCAGCATATTGTGCTGGAGTTGGGCCATGTGCTTCTCGGCGGCAGCCTCTTCTGAGAACGACCACGGCAGCATGAACTTGGCCTCGAACACGGCGCCGGTCTCCTTAACCAATCCGTCTAGCGTTGCAGCCATCCAGGGAATGGTCAAGAGCGCCGGCGGCCCGGGTAAGAGCACACTCGCGACCATCATCGGCGTAGTGGTGTTGATGTTCGGGGCCACAACCGTGTTCGCCGAACTGCAATCGGCCCTCGACCGGATCTGGAAGGCGCCGGCAACCGAAAAGAAGGAAGGGTTGTGGAACCTGCTGCGCACGCGAATTCTGTCGTTTGGAATGATTCTCGGCACCGGCTTCGTGCTGCTGGTCTCGCTCGTGGTAAGCGCCGGCATTTCGGGCGTCGGCAACTGGTGGGGACCGCTCTTCGGTGGCTGGAAGTTCCTGCTGGAGATCGTCAATTTCGTGTTCAGCCTGATGGTGATCGCGGTATTGTTTGCGATGATCTACAAGTGGCTGCCCCGTGCTCGCATCGGCTGGCACGACGTCTGGATCGGCGCGGGCGTCACGGCGCTGCTTTTTACCGTCGGCAAGTTCCTGATCGGCCTCTACATCGGCAAGAGCGGCGTGGTCTCCGGATTCGGTGCGGCAGGCTCGCTCGCGATCGTGCTCGTCTGGGTTTACTACTCGGCGCAGATCTTCTTGCTCGGCGCGGAATTCACATGGGTGTATGCGTACCGTTACGGATCGCGCCGAGAGCGGCCAAGGCCCGGGCAGGCCGCCGCCGGGAGCCCCCGGATCCCGACGAAGCGCGCGGCGGACGAGCGGACCACGTTCGACACCAGGAGGGCACCCCACGCACCCGCAGGACCTGCTGCAATCCCGTCGCAAATTGGCGCCGCCGCACGAGAGACCGCGACGTTTCCCGATCGCCATCCAAAGCTCGAACTTGGGTTGGTGTTCGCGATAGGCGCCATTGCCGCCATCGCAGCGTTGTGGCGCGGCCGGTTGCGGTAATGCCGCGTATGCCGATATCGAACTCACCGCCCAGCCGCGTTCCGCATCGCGGGTGCGGCTTTTTCAGCGCGTCCGGCGCGTGTTAACCTCATGGGTTCACCGGCGCGCCGCGCACGCGCCGCGCTAATTTTTGTCATTCCGGAAGAGTTCCCCAATGAACGCATCCGACACGCTTTCAACGCTCGCGGCCACGGTATCGGCGCCTTCCTATGTCCATCATCCGCGGCTCTTGTCGTGGGTGCGCGATGTCGCGGCGCTCACGAAGCCGGAGCGCATCGTATGGTGCGACGGTAGCGATGCCGAATGGAACCGCCTTTGCGCGGAAATGGTCGATGCGGGCACGTTGCGCCGCCTGAACCCGGCCAAGCGGCCGGACAGTTATCTCGCGTGGTCCGATCCCTCCGACGTGGCGCGAGTCGAGGACCGCACCTTCATCTGCAGCGCCCGCGCGGAGGATGCGGGGCCCACCAACAATTGGGTCGCACCGAGCGCAATGCGCGACACCTTGAATAGGCTTTTCGATGGCTGCATGCGCGGGCGGACGATGTATGTGGTCCCGTTTTCGATGGGGCCGCTCGGGAGTGACATCGCGCACATCGGGGTCGAGATTTCCGACAGTGCATACGTCGTGGTGAGCATGAAAATCATGACCCGCATGGGGAAGGCTGTATTCGATGTGCTCGGAACCGGCGGCACCTTCGTGCCCTGCATCCACTCGGTGGGCGCGCCGCTCGCCGCCGGGCAGAGTGACGTGCCATGGCCGTGCAACAAGGACCACAAGTACATCGTGCACTTTCCCGAGACGCGCGAGATTTGGTCATTCGGCTCGGGCTATGGTGGCAACGCGCTGCTGGGAAAGAAATGCTTTGCGCTGCGCATTGCCTCGGTGATGGGCCGTGACGAGGGCTGGCTCGCCGAGCACATGCTGATTCTCGGAGTGACCGCACCCAATGGCGAGAAGAGTTACGTGAGTGCCGCGTTTCCGAGCTCCTGCGGCAAGACCAATTTCTCGATGATGATTCCGCCCAAAGAGTTCGCGGGGTGGAAAGTCACGACCATCGGCGACGATATTGCCTGGATCAAGCCTCACAAGGACGGCCGTTTTCACGCCATCAATCCGGAGGCCGGCTATTTCGGAGTTGCGCCCGGCACATCGTACGAATCGAATCCGAATGCGATGGAGATGCTGAAGGAAAAGGTCATCTTCACCAACGTCGCGCTTACGGATGACGGCGATGTGTGGTGGGAAGACATGACCAGGGAACCGCCGGCGCACCTGACCGATTGGCAGGGTCGATCGTGGACGCCGCAGAGCGGCCGCAAGGCAGCGCACCCGAACGCGCGCTTTACCGTTTCATCAGTTCAGTGTCCTTCGCTCGACCCTGATTGGGACAATACCGATGGCGTGCCGCTCGATGCGTTTGTGTTCGGCGCCCGCCGCCGCGACACGGTGCCTCTGGTGGTCGAGGCGGCGACCTGGGAAGAGGGTGTCTACAAGGCGGCCACCATGGGCTCGGAGACCACCGCCGCCGCCACCGGCAGAGTCGGCGAAGTGCGCCGCGATCCCTTTGCGATGCTGCCGTTCTGCGGCTACCACATGGCCGATTATTTCGGGCATTGGCTTACGATGGGTAAGGCGGTGCCGCGTCCTCCGCGGATCTTCAACGTGAACTGGTTTCGCACGGATGATGATGGGCGCTTCGCCTGGCCGGGGTTCAGCCAGAACATGCGGGTGCTGCAATGGATCGTCGAGCGGTGCCACGGCCGCGCGCACGCGGTGCAAACGGCGCTCGGATTGGAGCCGGACTACGACGACCTCAACTGGGCCGGTCTCGATTTCCCGCCCGAGAAGTTCGCGCAGGTCATGCACGTGGACGGCGGCATGTGGAAACGCGAGTTGGCCGCGCACGATGAGCTCTTCTCGAAGCTCGGTGCCAAGAAGCCCGCCGCGCTGGTCAGAGAGCGGAACCGGCTGGGTGATCGGTTAGGAGTGTAAGCGCACACTGTCAGTCTTTGCGGCCATGGACGTTATTTCCAGGTCTACCTTCCGGCCTTGTGGATTTCCCGGTCGGTCGGCTCGACGTAGTGTTTCACGTGGAACATTCCCACGTCCGCCGATCGTCTAGCAGGCCTCGGATTCATCCGGCGATATAATTCG